>JBDTHR010000056.1:0-11338 GCA_039936855.1 Nitrosospira sp.
CATTCAATATGTGGCCTCATTTTTTCCATCAGGCGAACTTGGCTAGATACGACGAAAGCGGTAATACGCTGGAATTTGACTGGCTCAATGCGGTTTTCGTGGAATATGAGCAACTGTTCAATTTACCTGTCAGGAATTTGCCATATTATCTGATCGGTGACGGTACCGCGGAAAGTCTCAACATTAAATCCGCAATTATTAACGCGCAATGGAATCGCACGACCAATCGTATTATCGTGTCTGCAAACAAAGCTGTACCGAACCTTCATGTCACAGGACTTTCTGGTGGGGAGCTGTACGGGGGCCAATTTGTCCGCGCTGTTAACGTAGATACAGTCTCTACAACGTACGTTGTCGATCGCGGGTTGACCCAGTGAGTATGATGCGCCGCTTCTCGGCTTTTCGCACCCTGCTGGTTATTGCGCTTTCCATTTTCATTGTCACAGGAACTTCGCTGGCGGCACAGACAGCGTCGAAAAAAACTGACGATGCAACTCGGCAAGCCTATGACGACGCTAGAAAGAAGATACGCAAGGCGAATGACTTCAAGCTAAAGACAGGAGAGCCATTGTTTTCAAAACAGGCAAAATCGTTGGCGAAAGGTTATAAAGAGACGGCGGAGATTATCGCCAGACAAGGCGGCGACCCCAAGCCCATCCTTGATGCCGCAGCCTATTTCGAGAGCCAGTCCGAGCTTGTTTCAAGAGTCAATCCGAATAATAAACGGTCCGTTCAATGAACCCCTGAGTTCTTTTGCAAGGCTTGAATTCATGTCAACAAAGCTTGGAACTACTATCAGGATGGCGCTCGATCTACCCCGTTGGTCGGTTTGGGCCGACAGGCATCATGCTCGTCGCAAGCCTGGTCAAGCAGAGCCTTGGCCCTGATCCGTAGCGGCCCAGTCGAATCTGCGATTCATGGCTTTTTGTTTCTGGTACCGCGCAATCTTTTCATGGCGTATCTTTGCTTTCACCCGAGCGCCGCGTCGGGCAATACGTGCACATGCACACTCACATGCGTTTTTTTTCCGGCAAGGCAAGTTTCGCCTTGACAGCAGGCAGCACTGACTTGTCCGCGAATTTATGCTTGAGTGTGAGCTTCTGGCCGATTTGCAGCAGACGGCCCATACTCCCGTTCCATGACCTTATTTGCTCTACCGTGACCTCATGGCGTCTGGCAATGCCCAAAAGCGAATCGCCTTTTCTAACCGCGTAGACGAAACTGAGTTCGAGCATTTTAGGGGTGGCGGGCTTGTTGCTCATAACAGAAATATCCATACCTTCGGGGCGCCCGTTACCGGGAACAAGCAGAATCTGTCCTGCCGTTATCGCGCTGTTCGTATAAATATCGTTGGTTTCCTTCAGTCGCCCGACACTGATCCCATATCGCGCCGAGATTTTTTCTATCGTTTCATCTTTTTTTACCTCGTAGGCTTGCCACGTTACGAGGGGTCTGTCATGAGCTTTCAGATTTTCCATGAAAACCTCTACTTTCTCCGCGGGTAAAAGTAGCGTACGCGGTCCGTCGATATTGATGACCGGCCGATTATGGCCCGGATTAAGCGCTTTAAACTCATCCATGGAAATTTCGGCAAGCTTGGCTGCGAGTTTTATGTCTATATGGCGAGTTGCCTCAACCCTGCCGAAATAGGGCTCGTTGGGAACGGATTCAAGCTCGATTCCGAAGGCGCCCGGGTTCAAGATGATATTTCTGATTGCGATCAACCTGGGAATGTAGTTTCGCGTTTCGGGCGGCAGCGCGATATTATGAAAATCCTCCGGAAGACCGTTACTGCGGTTCTTCATGAGCGAGCGTCCCACCGCACCTTCACCCCAATTATACGAAGCCAGTACCAGTTCCCAGTCGCCGAACATGCGATGGAGGTTTTGCAGATAATCAAGCGCGGCCCCGGTGGCGGCGACGACATCCCTGCGTTCGTCATACCACCAATTCTGTTTCAAGCCATAATTCTTACCGGTGGATGGGATGAACTGCCAGATACCGGACGCACTCCGATCGGAATGGGCTTTTGGATTGAAAGCACTTTCGATGATAGGCAGCAGGGCGATCTCGGCAGGCATGCCGCGGCGTTCCACCTCTTCAACGATATGGAAGAGGTAGCGCTTGCCACGTTCGACGATGCGCTTTATATATTCAGGACGATCAGCGTAAAAATCCTCGTTGCTGCGCACTTTTTCGCTATCCAGTTTAGCCATGGCGAAGCCATTACGAATGCGTTGCCATAGATCAACGGGGAGAGGACGCGCTATCCTGCGAGTGGGGAGGCTCGTTTCGATGGGAGAAATGACGGGATTACTTTCCGCGATGGGAAGAATTGCGGATGTGTTGTACGCATCATCCGTTGCAAGTTCAGCAATTGACGGATCGGCATGCTCTTCTGCAGTTGCTGCGAAATTTGCGGTTGTTAGCGTGACGCTGAAAATCAGAACTAAAGTGAGCCGTTGAACTTCCATGATTATTATTGACCTTTTATCGAGGTTTTATTTGGAAAAAATTCGTCGGGTAAAGCCTCTTTCTAAAATTTAATCAAGCGGCACAAATCATTATCTCGTGAAAATCAATCGTTAAAAGGATATCAAGCCATTAAAAAGCAATAAGTGAGCAACAACGGCGGGGCCTACCGTTGCATGGCTGCGAGGGCCGGAAAAGAAATTTATCCTCGTGTTGCAGACTGAGCCCCGAACGCCGCCAGTTCTACCGTTGGTAGCGGCTGCCAACCCGGCCTGCGATGTTCCGCGATGACATTGGTAAAAATACCGCCACGCACGTTAAATTTGGCGGTGAGGCGTAGAAACCTTGGCTCCAGGACAGCAACGAGGTCATCGGCAATACGGTTCGTTACAGCCTCATGAAACGCTTTCTCGTTCCGATAAGACCAGACGTAAAGCTTGAGGCTTTTAAGCTCGACGCAGTTTACGTTTGGAATGTAATCCAGAATCAGGGTGGCAAAATCCGGTTGTCCGGTTTTTGGACAAAGGCAGGTAAACTCCGGAATTTCCATATGAATATGGTAATCCCGCGCTGGTGCGGGGTTCAGGAAAACTTCCAGGTTGATCGTGGGTTTGCTGGACATTCTCTTATCTCTTTCAAATCGGTTAGAATTGTCTGCCTTGGCCGCCGATTTCATTTAAGTCGGACAGGCTTTGAGGGTGCGGTCGTTGCACATGGCTCAGAATAACTTCAGGGTTTCTTTTCAAGGCTATCTTTTCGAGCTGCTCAATTATAACTGGTTGCGAACGACAAATTGCGTCTCTCCCGCATCAAACTAGCCGGGTTCAAATCCTTTGTCGACCCTACCGAGATTCACCTCCCCGGGAATCTGGTCGGGGTTGTGGGTCCCAATGGCTGCGGAAAATCGAATGTAATCGACGCCGTACGCTGGGTCCTGGGCGAATCGCGCGCATCCGCGTTACGCGGTGAGTCCATGCAGGATGTGATTTTTAACGGTTCCGCGAATCGAAAACCGGTGGGCAGGAGCAGCGTGGAGTTGATGTTTGATAACAATCTGGGCAAGGCGGCCGGTCAGTGGTCGAGCTATGCGGAGATTTCCATCAAACGGATATTGCGTCGCGATGGTGAGTCAACCTATCACATCAATAATATTCATGTCCGCCGCCGCGACGTCGCCGATATCTTTCTTGGCACCGGGGTAGGGGGGCGCGGCTACGCCATTATCGAGCAAGGAATGATTTCCCGCATTATCGAAGCAAAACCGGAGGAGTTGCGCATACTTCTGGAGGAGGCGGCCGGCATCTCCAGATATCGCGAGCGCCGTCGTGAAACGGAATCGCGTTTGGCCGATACCCGTGACAACCTGCTGCGGATCAGTGATATTTGCCAGGAACTGGGAACGCAACTAATACGCCTGGAACGACAAGCCGAAGTGGCCCGCCGCTTCAACGACGTGAAAGACCAATTGTATAAAACGCAAAATCTTTTATGGTGCGCCCGCAAACAGGAAGCTACCGCGCAGCGTACCCTTGCGGAAAAAGAGTTCCGATCGCTGCAAATGTCACTGGAAATGGAAAGCGCGAACTTGCGCGACGCGGAAAAGCGTTTGGAAGAGAAGCGCACTCATCATTACACCATGGGCGACCTCCTGCATGAGCTTCAGGGTGAGCTTTATACGGCCAATGCGGAGGTGGCGCATACCGAACAGCAAATCCGACACGTGCGTGAAAACCATCATCGGCTGGCGAAGCAAATCGAGGCAGTGAAGAGCCAGCTTGAGAGCCAAAAAAAACAAACGGGAGACGCAGTCGAAAGTTTGAACCATTGGCGCGAGGAGTTTGAACGCGCGCGCTCGGCTCGGGAAGCCGGCAAACACAAAGCGGCAGTAGAAAACAAAAAATTGCCGGTGGCGGCTTCCGCTTTTCGCTTATGCCAGGAAAAATTAACTGAAACGCGTCGTGAGTTGCTGCTGGTTGAGCAGGCCGGTCAACTGGAAGAAAGTAATCGGACTCATGCGGCAAAAAACTTCCAGCAGCTTGAGTTGCGACGGGTACGGCTAACGGTCGAGCGCGAATCCTCGCCGCAACCGGAAATCGAAGCGCTATCCCGTTTAACCCGACAAACTGAGGTCAGTGCGTCTGATCTCAAAAGCAAACAGGAAACACTCGCGCAAACCGAAAGCCTGTTGCTGAATGCCGAAGAAGTGAAACGTGAATTTTTGCATAAAGTGCAAACGCTGGAACAGCAGATTGTCCGGACCGAAGCCCGGCTTGGCGCTTTGCAGCGCTTACAGAGCCGCCTTGAAGGCAGTGAGGGGATGAGTGCATGGATCGCCCGGTATCAGCTCGATACAGTGCCGCGTTTGTGGCAACACATCCAGATTGAGAAGGGGTGGGAAGATGCGCTTGAAGCGGTGCTGCGCGAACGCCTGAACGGTGTGCGGCTTCGCCAGTTGGAGATGGCGCGTGAGTGGGCCGGCGATCCTCCTCCGGGGAAATGGGCGCTGTTCGAGCTAGCCAGGCCAGCGACCCCAGGCTTGCATGGAATACCAGGCGAACACCATGAGAACCCGAGAGGAAGAGAGGGTTGGATACCGCTGCAATCGTACCTGACATGCGATCATGCGGAAACAAAACCTGCGCTGGACGAATGGCTGGGCGGAATATTCGTGGCCGAGGATGTGCGAACGGGTCTCTCGCAACGAACAAGTTTATCTTCCCGCGAAATGCTGGTCACTCGCGAAGGCCATATCATTACCTGTCACAGTCTGACCTACTATGCTCCGGATTCCCAGTTGCATGGCGTGCTGGCGCGGCAACGCGAGATAACCCAGATTAAAGTCGAAGCGGAAACGCTGGGAGTAAGCCTTGCGGATGAGAAAGTCGAGCTGGATATGGCGGAAGAAGCCTGCCACGCGCTCGAATCATCTGTATCTTGCCTGCGTTATGATATCGGCGATCTGCAAAAACTGCATCACGATGTACAAATGCAGGCGTTGAAGCTCACCCAACTTGCTGATCGTACTAGTCAGCGGCACAATCAGATTGACAGCGAGCTGACTGAAATCGTGCAACAGGCCACGGCAGAGTCCGTCCGGAAGCAGGAGGCCGAGGAGAAATTGATGCGGTACCGGATTCAGGCCGAAGCGCTGCAACAGCAGGTAAAAAAGCAAGATGAAGCGCGGGAAGCAGCGGAACAGTTTCTGGATGCACAGCGTCAGCGGGCGCGGATTGCCGAAAAGGAAATGCAGGAGGTGACATTTCACGAAAAAACCTGCTTGAATAAAATCTCCGAAATGGAGAATTCCATTCGGTATATTGGCGAAAACGCAGTTGAGCTCGAAGCCCATCTTGAAAAATTGGTAGTCGTGCAAAGTGATTTTGATGAAACGCAACTAAGCAGCCTGCTTCAGGAACGGCTGGCATTGCGTGAACAGCGTGAAGAGAGATTAGCGGATTCGCGCAATGTCCTTGAAGATGCGGCCAGGGAATTGCGCGAAATAGAGCAGGAGCGCATGATTGTCGAGCAAAAGTTGCACCCGCTGCGGGAGGGTGTCAACCAGGCGCGCCTCAAGGAACAAGAAGCGCGAATCGCCGAGGATCAGTTTAGCGAGCAACTAAAGGAATCAGGCGGCTCCGAGCAGGAGTTGATCCACTCTCTGGGGAAAACACGGCCTTTCGCATTGCAAGCCGAGATTAACCGGATGAATGAAGAAATGGCTGCCTTGGGCGCAGTCAATCCGGGTGCGCTTGATGAGCTGGAATCCTGTCAGACGCGCAAGATTTATCTGGATTCGCAATCACAGGATCTGGAGGAGGCATCGGAGACGCTAAAAAATGCAATTCGGCAAATAGATCGCGAAACCCGTGAACGGTTGCTGGAAACGGTC
Source organism: Nitrosospira sp. (assembly GCA_039936855.1). Lineage (GTDB taxonomy): Bacteria > Pseudomonadota > Gammaproteobacteria > Burkholderiales > Nitrosomonadaceae > Nitrosospira. Next base: position 6,362 of record JBDTHR010000056.1, read on the forward strand.
GAAAAGGTCAACGGCCATCTGGAAGAAATGTTTCCCACCATGTTCGGTGGCGGGCAGGCGAAACTGATATTGAGAGGAGAGGAAATTCTTGATGCAGGCATACAAATTTTTGCCCAACCGCCGGGGAAGAAGAACAGTTCTATCAACCTTCTGTCCGGCGGTGAAAAAGCGCTCACTGCCTTGGCGTTTGTGTTCTCGCTGTTTCAGCTCAATCCTGCGCCGTTTTGCCTGTTAGATGAAGTGGATGCACCTCTGGACGATAGTAACACCGAGCGGTTCTGCAATCTGGTTCGAAAAATGTCGCTTCGGACCCAGTTTGTCTTTATCAGTCACAATAAGATCACGATGGGAATCGCGCAGCAGTTAATTGGTGTCACCATGCAGGAAAAAGGTGTTTCACGGGTGGTTGCGGTAGAAATCGAAGAGGCTGTCAGGCTGAGCGGCGCTTCCATGGCGACTTGAACATATGATGAACATGAGCGAATTGCAAATCAGTTTGATAGCTATCGGAATCATTGTGGTAATGGGTGTCGTTCTTTTTAACTGGATGCAGCAACGTCGCTATCGGCGGGGTGCGGAAGAAGCGTTCGGACCAAAACATGAGGACGTACTGCTGAGAGAAACTTTATCCGGCGACCACGATGAAAGAATTGAACCGCAACTCGATAAGGCGTTCTTGCAAGAGCCCCGGGTGGAGCCAAGTGGAGAATCAACCGAAAAACCGACCGGAGAAACTAACGAAGGGTCGAACGAAGGATTAGTAGAAGAACTAATAGAAGAACTAATAGAAGATCCCATAGAAGAACCCGTAGAAGAACTCATAGAAGAGCCAATCGAGGAGTCCGCAGAAGCTTCGGAAACCGCCCGACTCAAGCCGAAGCCGGCTTTTGGCCCAGCCAGGACTATAAAGGTGGTTGAGCAGGAGCGAGTGCCGCTTGAGGAGGACAGCTCCACGGATATTGTGGATTATGTGATTGAAATCCTTAGTGAAACACCGATTATGAATTCGAGCCTGGCAGAGGTGTTGCAGCGGAAGTTCGATTTCAGCAAGCCGTTAAGGTGGCTGGGACAGAGAGGCACAGAAGCATTTTGGGAGGAAATCACCACAGAGGTCGGTGGTAAGGGTGGCTATACCCATTTGCGCGGTTGCCTGCAACTTGCCGATCGCGTCGGTCCGATAAGCGAAGTAAGCCTGTCCGAATTTCGTGATATGGCGGAGAATTTCGCCACGCATGTGGGAGCAGCGGTAAATTGCCCCAATATACATAAAGCCTACGCGCGAGCAATATTGCTGGACGAATTCTGCACGCAGGTGGACGTCATGGTAGGCATCAACATTATCAGCAAGGATAATAGTGTGTTTACCGGTGCTAAAATTCGTGTCCTGGCAGAAACCTCAGGTTTTAAACTGGGAGCCGACGGCCTGTTTCATTACCATGACGAAAACCAGGCGGTCTTGTTTTCGCTCGGCAACTATGAGCCTTCCCCTTTCCTCCCCGACAGTGTCCGAACGCTCACGACGCGAGGTATCACATTTCTTCTTGACATACCAGGTGTTACAAACGGCGAGGCCGTTTTTGGCCAGATGATGCATCTTGCTAGTGTTTTCACGGACAATCTCGGGGGGGTGATGGTGGATGATAATCGGATACCGCTGAGCGACAGCGGTATCCGCAAAATCAGACAGCAATTAATCGCGATACAGTCCACCATGCTGTCGCGCAATATCCCGGCTGGTGGCGAAACGGCGCTGAGGCTTTTTGCGTGAGTGGTCATCCGGATCACGTCAGGATACGAGAACTGCGCGATATTATCGACCTGCATGATACTCGTTACTTTGGCGAGAATGAGCCTACAATTCCGGATGCAGAATACGACAAGCTATTCCGAGAATTGGAGGAGCTTGAGCATCGCTATCCTCAACTCGTTACGCCTGATTCACCTACCCAGCGCATCGGCGCTTCTCCGCTCAAAGCATTTACTCAAATTGTTCACCGGACCCCGATGCTCTCCCTCGGCAATGCGTTTTCGGAGGGCGAAGTGGATGCATTCGACCGCCGCGTGCGTCAGGCTTTGGTGGTGACCAGCGTGGAATATGCGGTGGAGCCCAAATTTGATGGCCTTGCCGTAAGCCTCTGTTATGTCAACGGTAAGCTTGTTACCGGGGCAACCCGTGGCGATGGCTACACTGGCGAGGATGTCACCTTGAATCTGCGAACCATTCACTCTATTCCATTGACGCTAAAGGGGAAAAGCAGTACTGGAAAAATTCCTTCCTTTCTCGAGGTGCGGGGCGAGGTATTGATGTTGAAGGCAGATTTCGAGCGACTTAACCGGCAGCAGCTGGAAAAAAATGAAAAAATATTCATAAATCCCCGCAATGCCGCCGCAGGTTCGCTGCGCCAGCTTGATCCCCGCATTACTGCAAATCGTCGGCTCAGGTTTTTTGCATATGGAGTCGGAGTCTGCGAAGAGGGGAGCGTGCCTCATGATAAACACAACCACGTGCTCGACTATCTTTCATCATTGCGTTTTCCGGTTATAGGTGAACGCAAGACTGTTACAGGCGTGGTCGGATTGCTCGAGTATCACCACGAAATGCGGGAGCTACGCGAACACCTGCCGTACGATATCGATGGCACGGTATATAAGGTCAACGATCTCGCGCAACAGGAGAAGCTCGGGTATGTGTCACGCGCCCCCCGGTTTGCCCTTGCGCATAAATTTCCAGCGCAGGAAGCGATAACGGAATTACTGGGAATCGACGTACAGGTAGGCAGGACCGGCGCCATGACGCCAGTTGCGCGATTGAAGCCGGTGTTTGTGGGGGGCGCCACCGTTACCAATGCAACGCTGCACAACGAGGATGAAATCAGACGTAAGGATGTCATGATCGGGGACACGGTAACGGTGCGGCGGGCGGGCGATGTGATTCCCGAGGTGGTGTCAGTACAGAAGGAGAGTCGACCGCCGCATGCAAGGCCATTCGTCATGCCTGATCACTGCCCGGTATGTGGTTCGAAAGCGGTGCGCCTGCCCGGTGAGGCGTTAACACGTTGCACTGGCGGGCTCTTCTGTCCGGCGCAGCGGAAACAGTCGATTCTGCATTTTGCCTCACGCCGCGCTATGGATATCAACGGCTTGGGCGATAAGCTGGTGGAGCAACTGGTAGACAACGTTATTATCAGAACGCCGGCGGATCTTTATAAGTTAGGCATAACCGGACTTGCCGCCCTGGAGAGAATGGCGGACAAATCCGCCGGCAATACCATAAGCGCCATCGAAAAAAGTAAAAATACCACGCTGGCCCGATTTATTTATTCGTTGGGTATCCGTAATGTGGGCGAGACCACTGCCAAGGATCTGGCCCGGTACTTCGGTGGGTTGGACAGGTTGATCGCAGCGGATGCGGAAAGCTTGCGCCTGGTGCCGAATATTGGTCCCGTAGTGGCTGAGAGCATTGCAGATTTTTTTGGCGAAAGACACAATCTCGAAGTTATCGAGCAATTGCGCGCCAGCGGAGTACAGTGGAAAGAAGACGAGGGCATCCCAACCAAGGTGAGTTCCGACGGTACTGTGGAGATGGGCAAAGCCGGCAACAAGATTTTCGTGCTGACGGGGAGCCTGCCGAATTTGACGCGAGAGGATGCCAGGGAAAGAATAGAAGCCGTTGGGGGGAGGGTAACAGGCAGCGTTTCGGTAAAAACCGATTATGTTGTGACTGGCACGGACCCGGGCAGGAAGTATGACAAGGCGGTTGAATTGGGAATAACGATCCTTGATGAGGAAGGATTGCTAAAATTATTGAGAGGTTCACAGGGTTGATGCAAGTTGATTTTACTGAAATTCCAACACTAAGCGAGTTCGTTCATGGCCAGAATAACTAAAGCGGTTTTTCCCGTGGCAGGGATGGGCACCCGTTTCCTCCCCGCCACCAAGGCAAGCCCCAAGGAAATGATGCCTGTGGTGGATAAGCCGTTGATCCAGTATGCGGTTGAAGAGGCCGTAGCGGCGGGCATAACAGAGATGATTTTTATAACTGGCCGTCATAAGCGCGCTATCGAAGATCATTTTGATAAAGCTTATGAGATGGAGGCAGAGCTGGAGGCGCGCGGCAAAACAGAAACGCTGGAAATACTTCGAAATATTCTGCCGAAAAATGTTTCCTGCATCTATATCCGTCAATCGGAAGCGCTCGGGTTAGGCCATGCAATATTATGTGCTCGTCCCGCAGTGGGTAATGAACCATTCGCAGTACTGCTTGCGGACGACTTGCTTGCGGATGACGAACCGATCATGCAACAGTTGTGCCGAGTGTATGAACAGAACGGTTGCTCGATATTGGCCGTACAAGAGGTCGAGCCGAAGGATACGGTAAATTACGGTATTGTGAAATGCGGGCCAGGGATGAACGGCCTGCACCCTATTACCGGTATTGTTGAAAAACCTGAGCCAGAGGATGCACCCTCAACATTAGGTGTGGTGGGCCGTTACATTCTGAGTCCCAAAATTTTTGAGCATCTGGAAAAACTCGAGCCCGGTGCGGGTGGGGAAATCCAACTGACGGACGGCATCGCCTCGCTATTAATGGAAGAGCGCGCGTTGGCGTATGAATTCTCGGGTACCCGTTACGATTGTGGAAGCAAGATAGGTTACCTCAAGGCCACTATCGCGCTGGCGCTTGAGCATCCGGAAGTGAGCCAGGAGTTATCCGATTATCTGGATGCCCGATGCCGCAACATTCCTTCTGCTTGACGATTTTTTCACGATTTTAGCAGATACCCTTATTGATCCGATGCTTTCTTGCGAAGAAGCGAAGAAGATCCTCGGCGAGGCGGAGCAGATATTTTCTGCTGACGTAGTGTCCCGGACGGTCAAACACATGGCGGCCGAGATTACTGTGGCGCTATCGCATCGCTATCCATTGGTCTTGAGCATAATGGGCGGCGCCGTGGTGTTTACCGGTCAATTGCTGCC
>JBDTHR010000057.1:0-4985 GCA_039936855.1 Nitrosospira sp.
TGCGACAATAGCCCCAGCATTCGGCGGAATAGTCAAGTCTGCGCTCAGCATAACATCCCCTGTCTGGATTCGTACGGCTGTCGTCTCAAAAGCTTGGTTATGCAAGGGGCTAGCCATATTGTATTCCAATCGTTAATAGAATGAACGGGCCTGATCCTCAAACAGGAAGATACGAAAGCAAAATTATTTTAATAGAGGATCATTAACCATATTTCGGTACGCTTCCGAACATAGGCTTCAACACAGACTGGTATACAGTCGAAAATTCTTCATTAATATTTTTCCAGAATAGGCGAGCGGGACGCGTAAATGCCATGTATTCAGGGAAAAAAGCCGGAAATTTTTTTGGCGGAGGCTATGATATGGATGTGGTCAAATTTTTCCGGAACGAATTAAACCGGCAAAGGAGAGAATACCGATGAAAGCAATCTACCGGATTTACCCCACAATAGGCGTTGCGCGTATAGGAAACAGCGACACCAGTTATTTCCTGGGCCCGGAGTCTCCAGGGATTACTCCCACCGGACCATATCGTGACAACTCGACCCCGGGGAAGATAAAGCCGCAAGCTGTTCAATTCCGGATTTATAAATTTATTCGTGACGATTTCGGCAAGGAAGCGTTCGATGGCGAGATTGTTCTGGATGAGAAGACAAGAATCAGATGGAGCATCCATCTGGTCAACCGTAAAGCAGCGGGTGGAAACTTCCCCCCCGGAGGTCCATCTTCTACTTCACTCAGAAATGCGGAATACAGCAGAGCGGGATTAATCGCGGATACCGGGATACAGTCAATATCAGGCAAGACCCTAGCCGGTGGTCTTCTCACTGGAGAAATCAATTTCATCAAAAATGGAGATATCGAGGGCGGCGCAAAAATTGTGTTTGGTCGCATCCTCACGGACGAAGAAGGGCGATTGATTGTTGTTGGCGGTCCAGGTAAATCGGGCTCCCCTATTGGCCGAGGTCTCGATAACTTTGCGAATAACGATGGTTGGTATGATGGCGTTTCCGATGGGCCTGTAAGTGCCGTCGTAGAGGTCGAGGGTGAACCGCCCATCAGTGCAGAAGGCGGCGCATGGGTCGTTGTGGCGCCACCATCGTATGCGCCTGAGATCGAAAGTGTCACGACCTGGTATGACCAGGCGCTGAATGTCGCCGTACGAAATTTCTCTCCGCGTCTTATAAAAGATGTACCGTCATTTACGCGGGATATCTATCCGATCCTGAAGCGGACCGTACTGATTCATTGGGTGGTAGAGCAAAGGAATCGTCATCATGGAGACGCGGGGAATTTCCTCAATCCCGAGCGCTTGAACAAACTGGCGGACAAGACCGAAAATGGGAAGTCCGCGCGCGAAACAGTTTTGAGATGGCTGATGAAACCCAATACTCGGGTCGATCCCAATTCTCCCCCGCCCAGAGTGCCGCCCAGCATGCCGAAAGTGAATAGCGGCCTGGATCCCGACAATCCTGAGCGGGGCGAATACACCGCACTGACGGAGTATCAGTACACCATGATGGAAAAATGGTCCCAAGGCGAATTCCAAGCCGACTGGGTAACCGAGCCTGCACCTGTTCCGTTCGATGAATTGCCGCTGGAACAACAGCCCGATGCCTTGACGCGAGCATCATTGGAAGGCTGCATCGGCGCGCCATTTTTTCCCGGTATCGAGGTAACGTATGTCATCGCGCAGGCAGCGACCTATGAGGCGCCGTTCCGGATCAAACATACGCTTCCTCCTGGCTTTCTGACTGAGCGAATGGCATTGCCCTGGCAGGCTGACTTTCTGGCTTGCGGCGAACTGTGGTGGCCGGCTCAGCGTCCTGTCGATGTTGTTACCGCCTCGGGACAGATTCAGCCATTTTCACGCGGCATAGAAGACTATAGCGATATGGTCAGGTGGTGGTCAGAGTTGGGCTTTATCGTAAAAAAAGGTGGTAGATTTGTAGAGGACGAGCGCAACCCCATAGAGAACCAGTCCTGACATGCGGAAAAGTCGAGCCGAGGTCGTCTTAAAATCGGTGCTTAACCGCTCATTTATCCACCAGGCGCTATAACTGAAAAGGATTTTTCATAGCCAGTCCAACTGCCGGATTCAGGATCATGCGTGCGCCTGCTTGAAAACAGAAGGATCGAGTTGGTATCGCTGAAGCAGCTTGTAGAACTCAGTGCGATTTCGCTTGGCCAGGCGTGCTGCCTGCGTTACGTTGCCGCCCGTGATCTTCAGCACGCGCACGAGATAGTCTCGTTCGAAACTTTTGCGCGCGTCCTCAAAAGAAACAAGCTGCTCCTCCTCCCTGTGCATGGCGTCATACACCGATATAGCCGAGATGAGGGGCGCCGTACTCAGAGCAACACATCGTTCAATGACATTCATAAGTTGCCGTACATTACCCGGCCAGGATGCGCTAACCAGCATCTCCATGGCTTCGGGAGAGAATCCATTGATATTTTTCTGGTACTTCTCGGAAAATGTGCTGAGAAAGTAATTTGTCAGTAATGGGATATCCTCGCGCCTCTGCGACAGGGCCGGAATTGTCAACGCCACGACATCCAGCCTGTAATAAAGGTCTTCTCGGAAGGTACCGGCAGCGATTTCAGTTTTCAGATCCCGGTGAGTCGCTGAAATGATACGAACATTCACCGGCATGGCCTGTGCCGACCCGACCGGTCGCACCTGTCGCTCCTGCAAAACACGCAATAACTTGACCTGGAGCAAAAGCGGCATATCGCCAATTTCGTCGAGAAGCAGCGTCCCGCCCTCAGCCAACTGAAACAATCCCTTATGATCCCGGACAGCGCCGGTAAACGCGCCTTTGACGTGACCGAACAATTCCGATTCAAGTAACTGTTCTGGAATCGCCGCGCAGTTTATCGCCACGAATGGATGATCGCGACGTTTGGATGCATCGTGTATCGCGTGTGCGAATAATTCCTTTCCCACGCCGCTTTCGCCGTAGATCAGTACGCTCGCATCCCCCTCCGCTACCAGCCCCGCTTTTGTAAGAAGGTCCTCCATGACAGCGCTTTGCGTAATGATATTCTTGCGCCACGCCGCCTGCGATATCTCTTGCTGCGACAGAGCGCCCGGAACGAACCTGAGCGCCTGGCTAATGTTGGCCAGCAGGGTTTTGCTGTCAAAAGGTTTGGCCAGATAGCCGAATACACCTTGCTGGACGGCCGCAACCGCATCGGGAATGGTGCCGTGTGCCGTCAGAATGATCACCGGCAACGTCGGTAAAGCCCGATGGATGTGCTCAAATAATGCCAAACCATCCATACCGCTCATCCGCATATCGCTGATGACCAGTTGGGGCCTTGATACATCCAGATAATTCAGCGCGGCCTCTGCACTTTGTACCGCGTCCACCTTGTAGCCCGCAGCGGTAAGCCGGATAACAAGTAACTCAAGCAAATCCGTATCGTCGTCGACAATCAGGATTTTCGGTTTGGTATCAACCATAATTTTGTATTATTTATAACTCTCTAAGAATCAGATTCTTTTCCATATTTTTTATGGCATCGATCTGGTTTTGCAAAGTCTCGGCGCGTTTTTGCTCGTCTTTGAGTTTCTGCGACAATTCTTCCACATTGTGAGTTAGCCGCTGCTGCTCCGCAAGCAGACTCGCAAGCAAATTTCTAAAACTTTGCAGATTGGTTGCCGACTTCGAATCGCGCGGCCACTCGTTGAGCAGGTAGGTCGCTGAAGTGATGTCGCGAAAGGAAGTTTGTGGCAGTATGAGAAGCAATACGAGCCTGGCTCGGTTTGAGTCGCTCTTGTTCTGTACAAAATTCTGTTTTACCTTGTCATATATACGGGTAATCTCTGCGGGTGGCTGTTTACGAACGGATTCATAAAACTCCATCATATCATCCATCCGGCCGGTGACGACCGGATCAGTTGGGATGATATAAGGTTGATCTTCAGGCAAGATGGCGCAAGAAGCCACAAACATCAACATTATTGCCGGCAGGATCCAAAAGTTTTGACACATGGGATTCATAGGGATTCCTCGTGATCACAAACGGGTATGGTGAGGCGAAAATGGGCACCGACACCAATTTTGGAGATAAGCTCAATATTGCCGCTGTGCGCCAGCGCATACTCGCGCGCAATGGATAGTCCCAGCCCCGTTCCCCTGACATGGCTGTCAAGTATCCGCCGTCCCTGGTAAAACGGCTCGAATACTTTCTCACGATCCGCTTCATCAACGCCCAGACCAGCATCAACAATATCCAGTTGGACCATCCCGGCTGTCTTACTGGTCCAAATGCGAATACAGCCACCCGAAGGTGAAAACTTCACCGCGTTCGACAACAGATTATCGATAATTACCTTGATTTTCTGCTCGTCGCAGTCAGTGAGCAGATCAGGGCAAGATATGTCGATTTTCAAACCCTTGCTTATGATGCTTAGGTTCTGGTCCTGCAACACCGCATTAAGAATTTTTGTCAGATTCGCCTCTTGCTTCACCAACGCGGCTTTTTCAGCCTGAAGCGCGCTGTAGCTCAACAAGTCTTCGATACGCCGCTGGAGTTGTATACTGTTGCTATGAAGGATCCTCGCGATACGCTGCTGTTCTTCGGTCAGCTTCCCTGCCACGCCTTCCGCGAGCAAATCCGCCCCTTCACGCATGGCCGTAAGCGGTGTCTTCAGCTCATGAGAAACATGCTGTAGAAATCGCGTTTTCTGCTCTTCCAGCTTCAGCAGACGGCGACGCATCCAGTCCAGGCGCTCACCGAAATACACCAGATCCTGAGGTCCATCCACACTTATCGGCTTGAATAGCTCACCTTGCCCCATATTACGGATGGCCTCATCGATCTGGCGAATTGGACGTGCAATCCGCACCGAAAAAAAGAATGCCAGCAGAATGGCAAATGGAATCAGGGCGAGTAGCTGCCACCCGACGGTAAAGCGCGCATACCCCGCCATGTCCTGCATTTCATCCACTTCGCGCTCGATCAACGTATAGCCAACC
>JBDTHR010000058.1:0-5039 GCA_039936855.1 Nitrosospira sp.
TCAGCTGGGCAAAGAAGGTTCGTTGTGGAAATGGGTGAAAGATCCAGTACTTGTCGTTGTTGACGTTGTTGATGCCGCCAATAGCGGTCAATTGCTTGGTGATTTTGTACTTCGCAATTAAATCGGCGACAACATAGCTCGTTATCCCTGTGTAGGCAAAACCATTCGTATCGGTGTTGTTCAGTTGGCCAAACTGGCCGCTGCTGTAACGAACACTCACCGAAGCCGTCAGCCTCTCGTTTGCGCGATAAGTGACTATTGCGTTGGCCCGCCATGTGGGAAGTCTGGGTTGACGTTTGCCGGTTGAGGGAACCCGCGCGTTGGGGTTGGTTGCTAATGCTGATGACCCATCTTTCAATGCTGCTGCCGCCTCGTCTGACGCAAAATTGCTATTTATCCGGGAATCCACCCAGGTGAAATTCCCGAGGATATCCAGGCCCTTTATGCCCGCATCCGCTTTCTCCCCCGAAACCTCGATGCCATAGGTATCGATTTCACCTACATTAGAAATAAAGCTTGTTTGTGAAGTGGTGCCATTAGCCGGATTCGTGATCGATCCCGTCTGTGTAAAAATGGCGTTTTTTATCCGCTCCTGGAACAAGCTGAGGCGCAATCTGCCCTTGTCTGGAAAATATTCGGCGGAAAGCTCGGAAGAAAGGGCATCTTCAGGCCTGAGATTAGGATTTCCATTGACCGATATTGCGTTGTTGCCGGCACCCACTGTCGTGGTTTGAAACAGTTCAGCGGCGGTTGCGTAGCGGTAAGCCTGACCGATGGCGGCCCCGATTTTAACGCGATCCATGGGACTCCAGGTCAGCTTGCCCTTGGGCGAAAAATTGACTGCGCTCTTGTTAGCCTGGTCGACCGTTCTGAGTTCGGTGTGCGCGGGGATGCTTCCGTTAACGGGAATATTTACAGTCGTCGCATTAAAACCGTCATATGCATGCCATGATTCCAACCGTCCACCCACTGTAAAGTTCCAGTCCTCATGAAAATCCCAGGCATCCTGTATCCAGTAACCTTCTGTCTGCGTCTTTCCGGTCGAGTTTGAAAAGATACTTTCTCCGTTCCCGCTTTGCCAGTTGCTGGTATTGAATACCGGGTTCTTGAGCGTATACAGGTCATGGTGAAACCCGAAGCTGATCTCATGGTAGCCCAGCAGATCGACCCTTGGCCGCCAGATGCCCTTGGCGTCGGCAGTATGCCAGCCAGACCCGGTCAAACTGGTGATTCTACCCGGGGCATTGCCGGCAAACGCAAGCGTGGGATCGACAGTTGGTGCGCGAACGGTATCCTTGCCTAAATCAACCACGCTACCCACCAACTCCCAATCAAATTTTCCACCGGTATTGGATCGGAGGTTCATGCCGTGCGACCAGGTTGTCTGATCGGTCTGGGTGCCCGCGAAAGCAGGGCTATCTGTGGGCGATAAATTGAATGCGCTACCTCCAATATTAACCCACCCACTTTGTATTGAATTACCATTTGCATCTTTCAGATAACTTTGTGTCCGAGACTGTGCGTTGTTTTGCCACATTCCCAAGGTATAAGCCATTTTTATGGTAGGGGTAATATCGTAGGCCCATTTCCACTTGAAATTATCCTGTATCGTGTGATTGATGTTTCCTGCACCCAGCGTCTGGTTGGGGGAATTTGTGGCGTTTGCGCCGGCAAAGGCACCTGTTACTGATATTATCTTTTTCCCTGCTAATGAGTCACTGTCAGGTTGTATACCTGTAGAGTTAAGTGCTGTCGCAAAGGTTATCGGCTGGCTATGGGCATCGAGATGGCTGTAGTCGAACCGAAATGACAAATCGTTATAACGGTGGCCGATACTTCCTGAATACCTCTGTGTGTCGTAAGTTTCCTTTGTGCCGTAGAGATTAAAAGTCTGCCAGGAAGACTGTGCATCGGCGCTGACTTCAAATTTTTCCGGCATTCGCGTGGTGATGTTAATCACTCCACCTATTGAATTGCCCGCATAGGCTGCTGAAAACGGGCCGTACATGATATCGATGCGTTCGATTTCTGCGGGCGATACGGTATTCCAGCGCGGCGAGCCCGTATTTGAGTTGTTATTAGCGAGCAGGGAAGACAACAGAATACCATCTGCATAAATCAGGTTGCGCGCGCTGGCGGATGTGCCCGAAGTGCGCATCCCCACGGGCGCGTTGGTGTCACCGATATAGCGACTGCGTACTTGAATGGATGGCATGTATTTAATGGCATCCTCTGTAGCCATGAGATTGACCGTACTGTCCAGTTTCTCCCTGGTCATGCTCTCTGTGGTCTGGGGCAGCCTGTACCTTTCCTTTTCGGTTTGCCTGGAGATCGGTGTCACTTTTCCTCCAATCGTCATTTCCGGCAACTTGACCACGGACTCGCCAATCGGCACCTGTTTTTCAGCAATTCCGGCAGAAGTTTGCGCCATCTCCGTTCCAGCGGAACGCGCTGACTGAGGGCTGGCAACAAGGGGTTTTTTAATTGGCGCTAATTCAGCTTCGACCTCGTCTTTTGCCTCCGACCCGTGCTCATCGGTTGCCCAGACAGAAGATACGCAGAGCAAACTTGCCAAGGCAAACGGCATCGATTTCAGCTTTATATTCGGTTTCATATTTTCTCGGCTGCTTTTCCAATTACTGAAAAACAGCTTTTTATCGATTCCGCACCAGATGTATTTTGAAAAAAACTTTCGCCAGCACATTGATTCCAATTGATTCACTTCGAAAATCCGGGTTTTCCATCCGGACCTTGCAGCCAGGCTGGATAGTGATCGCAGACTGATAAGTAGCAAAAGGAATACCAGATCGATCACAAATCCCGAGTCATCACCTCAGCAATCGGAACGGAAGAATAATCTATTTCAGTCAGCGCAGGAATGCGGCATATTGTCGCACCGGTGTTTTATTGATCAGGAAGTTACGGCTACATAGCTCGTCTATAGCCCGCGAAATAAGGAAGTCACGATTTGCCGATGGTTGCAATCAAGAAAATGGTCCTTCCCTCAATTCCGATGCATCTACGGCTCCCCTTTTGGGCGCTGGGAGACAGTGAAACTCAAGAGTCGCGCGGATATGTACAGGCATGAACGCTTCAGCGAAAGCAGGTCAGGATGAAATCAGGCAGTCTGCAAATACTTGACTATAAAGCAGACACTGCTATGAATATATTGAAGGTCTGCAAAGATTATTCATTTTTCATTTTCAGATAAAGATGCTTATAGAGGCTTATTAATGACGCCGCGACAACCGGTTAAGCACCAATTTGGGAATTAACCGATTAAACGTTTAAAGGAGTGACTATCATGAAACAACTGCGCTTAAGGGGAATCTTTTCCGCATTGATGGGAATATTGGTTGCACTTGGACCTATTGGGGTATCCCAAGCGGAACAGATGAAACCTTCGAAGACAATCAAGACGGAATATCAATATGCCGCGAAGGTCGCGTGTTCGCTGATGCTACCGCACCAGGACGGCTCACTGGCGCGCGGCACCTATCGTACGGCCGTCAACATACACAACCCCACCAATAAAGAAATTACCGTCGCCGCCAAGGTGGCGCTTGCGACCCAGTTCGGCTCCGAGCCAGGACCATTCGGCGTAACGCCTTTCAAGGAAGCCGTTCTCCAGGCAGACGGGGCAGTCGGCGTAAATTGTTTTGATATCGCAGGTTACTTTTGCCCCATCGACGGCGTTTGCGTGGATTTCGCATTCCTGGAAGGATTTCTGGTGATAAAAAGTCCAGTGCCCCTGGACGTGGTTGGCGTTTATACCGCCCGGCATACGGATGGAGAAGTGGAATCCATCGATGTAGAAGCGGTGGAGCCTCGGCAGATTCGTGAAACGGTCACGATCGGTGCGACAGAGCCAACCAAGCCAGGCACCGGGAAACGCGTCGATTATCCGCCCAAAGGAAGCTCCGCGTACGGTGGTAAGGAACCGAAGCAAATGTGCGGAGGAATTGCCGGATTTCCCTGTCCTGATGGCAAGAAGTGCGTGGATGACCCTTCTGACAACTGCGATCCCACCCGTGGCGGTGCCGACTGCAGCGGTATTTGCGTGAAATAACCGCGCTCGGTTAAAAAAGGTTATTAAAAAGTGGGTGTAACGTTACGTTCGAACTACGGTCTCGTCGGTGGAGGCGGTGTTTATGGGTGCACGTGCAACGCCCCGGATACCTGAGATGATCCAAAATGCGAAAGCATTATGACGTCATTATCATTGGTGCGGGCCCCGCAGGTTGTGCGGCCGCCCGCACTCTAGCCAATGCCGACTTTTCTGTTGGCCTGTTTGACAAGGCGATCTTCCCGCGTGACAAAACGTGTGGAGACGCCTTGATCCCTGATGCGCATCACGTGCTGAAAAAACTCGGCCTTATGGACCGCGTTAACAGGATCTCCTGCCCTGCCAAAGGAATGCGCCTGTTTAGCTTCGATGGCAGCGACGTTTTGATCCGGGCTGACAGCGCTTGTGTGCCGCGCGTGAAATTGGATGAGTTATTGCTGGACAGTGCCATGGAAGCCGGTAGCGCGTTTTTTCCTGACCACGAATTCGTGGGTATTTCTGATGAGAGTGAGGAAAATTACAGGGTCGAGTTCTACCAGAATGGTAAATCTGTCTCCGCGCGAGCGCGTTGGATATTGCTGGCAACAGGGGCTAATGCCTTGCCAATCAAGCGCGCTGGCTTATTGCTGCGAGCGGAATGTCGCAGCTTTGCGGCTCGCCAGTATGTGCGTAATGAGCGTTTGGCAAAAGATTTTAACGAATTGGCATTTGTATTTGATCACTCGGCCAAGGGGGGATATGGCTGGATTTTTCCGGGACCCGACGCCATATTCAACATCGGCATCGGATTCTTCGGTTCTGCACATAGACACAGCAATCCTCGTCGTAGCTATGAGCGATTTATTGCCCAATTACCGCTCGCTCAAGACTTGATGCGAGACGGCAAGATCATCAGTTCTCTCAAAGGCGCGCCGCTTCGTACCGGCTTGTCCGGCACGTGCTTCGCCCGCGGCGGCTTGCTGGGCATAGGCGA
>JBDTHR010000059.1:0-8062 GCA_039936855.1 Nitrosospira sp.
TCTTCAAGAGTTCGTATTGCCCGTTCAGTGGTGCCCCCTGGCGATGTCACGCGAGCGCGCAGCGCGGCGGGGTCTTCACTGCTCTGGCTTGCAAGCCTTGCAGCGCCGACGAAAGTATCGATACTCAACTGCCGTGCCTGGGGCGCATCCAGGCCTAGTTCATGCGCTGCCTTTTGCATCGCTTCGAGGAAATAAAATATATAAGCCGGGCCGCTTCCGGAGACGGCTGTGACCGCGTGCAGCAATTCCTCATGCGCAACCCACAATACGGAGCCTACCGCGGCGAGTATGGCCTCTGCATCGCCTCTTTCCGCTTCATGCACGCCAGCCATGGCATATAAGCCGGTAACAGCCGCGCCAACCAAAGCCGGCGTGTTGGGCATGGCTCGCACAATACGTGTATAGCCACCCAGCCAGCGGGAAATATCTTTTGCGCGAATGCCAGCGGCGATAGAAATAACTAGCTGATTGTTGAGCAGCGCCGTAAGTTCTCGCGCCACAGCGGGTAGCTGCTGCGGCTTTACCGCCAGCACAACCACGTGGCTGTCGGCTACGCCTTGGACGAGTTCCGCGACGGCCTCTACGTTAAACTCTTGCTTTATCCTTTCGCGGCCCTCGGCGCTGACTTCCACCACGCATATCTGCGCGGGTTGGTAACCTTGCTGCAACAGGCCGCCGATCAAGGCGGAAGCCATGTTGCCGCCGCCAATGAAAGTAATGTTCATATAAATTCTAAACGCGTAATTAGTGCGATAAATCGCGATCTGGAGGCGCTTGCGTCCTGATCAGGGGTGCGGTAGTGCACATTAGGCAAAGATCCACGAAAACGGGCACGGCTGTGCCATCGTAGGCCGTAGGTATCGGGCAAATGCCGAGATCACGCTTTTCCGTAACGATCTCTGAGACATTTTCGCCGTTCATCGTATAAAACATATTTTTCTTCTGGAACTCAGCTCTTATCTCTTGCGTTGCGTAACGTCACCGGTACCGTAGTGCCGTAGTGGGAGCTGTGGTAGTTTATCAGATTCCACAGCAGGTAAAGCTTGCGCTCGTAACTGCAAGGATAACCTTGCGCAGCTTATTCCTGACATTGTGGGCAATAAAAGGTTGACCGCTGACCCTGCCTTGCTTGCAAGATGTTCGTTCCGCATTTACGGCAAGGCTGGCCGGTTCGGCGGTATACACAGTATTGCTGCTGGAAATAGCCGGGATTGCCGCTGCTATCCACGAAATCGCGCAAGCTGCTGCCGCCCGCTTCAATCGCGAGATTGAGCGTATCTCTTATTGCCTGCGCCAGGTTTGTGCATTTTTTTATCTCAAGCTCGCCAACTGGGGTCAGGGGATTGATACCCGCGCGAAAGAGCGCTTCATTCGCGTAGATATTGCCTACGCCGGCGACGATGCGGCTATTCATCAGCACTTCCTTGATGCTTGCGCGACGGTCTCGAGTTTTTTTATATAGCACATTCCCGGTGAACGCCTCGGTGAGCGGTTCGGGGCCAAGCTGAGCCAATAACGGATGGTGCATGGCATCAGCCGATGTCCACAGTATTGCACCGAAGCGACGTGGGTCCTTAAAGCGGAGAATCATGCCGTTATCTAAAGTCAGATCGGCATGGTCATGTTTTTCCGGCGGAATTATTGCTGTGGCCGGCAGCAACCTCAAGCTGCCCGACATACCAAGATGCAGGATCAGCGTGCCCTTGCCACAGTCAATCAAGAGGTACTTTCCGCGCCGCACTACCTTGTCGATTGTCACGCCGCCAAGCGTTTTATCCAGATCGGATGGCACGGGCCAGCGAAGATATGGATTCCGTATCGTTACGCAGGCAACGCGATGGCCTTCAAGATGCGGCGCGATTCCGCGGCGGATGACTTCGACTTCAGGCAGTTCAGGCAATTGAGATTACCAAGAATATGGTTCAGCTTAAGAAAAAAATCGATCAAAAGAAAGCACAATACGTCGACTTAAGCGCGTCTCCCACGGATCGGTTAGGCATGCCGAGCCAGTTGGTGAAATGATGTTGGGAAAACTGGCCGACAGAGTGGCTGACGCCAACCGTTCGGCCATGAGAATATCATGATGAATTCGGATGGGGCATTTCTCCTTTATCAGCTGATCTCTGTGTTTATTCATACGATTTGCGAAGTTGTTTTTAAATCAGCAGATCGACGATAAACGCATTTACGACAGGGTCGTTCTGATGACTACTTGTGATAAGCGTAAAATATACCTAATATGTGGATTGAACTGAAGGACAACCCCGTCCTTGACAGCCTTTTTTCGAACGTTGCGGACTTCCCCATGAGTTTAAAGATTTTTGGCGCATTGCCGCTGCTTTTCCTCGCTGCCTGTGCGCAGTTTCCTGCTAAGACCGGTGTCGCGGCGAGCAATCAGTCGGAAAAAACAGGAGTTCGACAGTCGAAATTGCCCAATCAGGAGTTGACCCCACCCATGCTGTTCGATTTCCTGCTGGGGGAGACGGCGTTTCAGCGCGGGGACTCGGAGATCGCTACTCATACTTATCTCAAGCTGACGAGGACCACGCGCGATCCGCGTGTCGCTCAGAGGGCGACGGAAATCGCCCTTCAATCACGCCAACCCCTGCCGGCACTTGAAGCAGCGAAAATATGGGCAACGCTTGATCCGGATTCGGTCGGTGCCCGCCAGACATTATCAGCGCTGCTGGTTAATTTCAACCGATTGGATGAAGCCCGGCCCCATCTGGAAAAACTTCTGGCGTCCGCCGGGAGTAATGTCGATGAAGCATTCATGCAACTGAACAGCCTGCTGGTGCGCAGCGCAGATAAAAATGCGACATTTGAGCTGGTCAGGAAACTTGCCGAACCTTATCCAAAACTACCGGAAGCACATTTTGCCGTGTCTCAGGCAGCGTGGCTCGCCAATCATTTCGATATCGCGTTGGCGGAAATGAGAAAGGCGTTGGTACTTCGCCCCGAGTGGGAGATGGCAGCAATTTATGAGGGTCGAATTCTTGCACGCGAATCGAATGCCCGCGCTATCAAATTTTTTGAAGGCTATCTGGAGACTTATCCCAAAGCCAACGATACGCGCATTACTTACGCACGGTTATTGCTGGCAGAAAAAGATTACACCAAGGCACGCGATCAATTTCAGCAATTGCTGGCGGAAAATCCGGATAACGCCGATGTTGCTGTGGCTGTAGGTTTGCTATCAATGGAATTGCGGGAATATGGCTTGGCTGAATCCAACTTCAAGAGAGCGCTAGAGCTGGATTACAGAGACCCGGGTCTGGTACGTTTTTATCTGGGTAACATACATGAAAAAACCCAGGATGATGTCACCGCGATGGAGTGGTATCGCTCGGTAACGGCTGGGACCCAATATCTTCCGGCGCAGATAAAGTATGCCATTCTGCTGAGCAGAACAGGCAAGACGGACGAGGCTCTGCAACACTTGCAGCAATTGCCGGTGACGAATGACCAGCAGCGTGCCCAGTTAGTGATCGCGGAGTCGCAATTGTTGCGCGAGAGGGGGGAGCACCTGAAAGCACTTCAATTACTGGGCGAGGGCCTTGAAAAGTTTCCTGATTCTCCCGATCTGCTCTACGACCATGCGTTGGCCGCGGAAAAAATCGGCAAGTATGAAATCATGGAGCGGAATTTGCGCAAGTTGATCCAATTGAAGCCGGATCATGCCCATGCTTACAATGCGCTTGGCTATGGTCTTGCAGAACATACGGACCGCCTGCCGGAAGCGCTCGAACTGATCGAGAAGGCTATCATCCTTTCTCCAGGCGATCCATACATAATGGATAGCCTGGGTTGGGTGCATTACCGCCTGGGCAACCTCAACCAGGGACTCAGCTATCTGAGACAAGCATTCGGATTGGCGCCGGATCCGGAAATTGGAGCCCATCTGGGAGAGGTGCTATGGGTACAGGGAAAAAAGGAGGAGGCGACAGAGGTCTGGCAGGCAGCGCTCAAGAATCATCCTGGCAATGAGGTATTGCTCAGTACGATGAAAAAATTCATGAAGTAGTATAATGATGAGTCATTGTGGTATTGCAACGATGCAACCGGTCATCCGGGTGGGTTTGCCGTTGAAACACGACGTCGTTTTCTCCCGGCGGGTTTTCATATTCTACATACTGTTCATACCGGTTTTTTTTTCGGGCTGTACCATTTTGGGGACTCATGTCCCAAAAAATGCCGTCCGCACTATCGTCACCGAACCTGTCGCCGGGTTGACCGACGCGACATCAGCGGATTTCCGGCTCATTGGCAGAGTATCGGTGAAGGGCGGCAAAGAAAGCTTTTCAGGTGGAGTACAATGGCATCACATCGGCGGAGGCGATGAAATTCTTCTGCTCTCCCCTTTAGGTCAGACGCTGGCGCAAATTCAACGCACGCCTGAAGGCGTATATCTGACTACCTCCGAGCACAAGCGTTATTACGCGACCGATGTGGAAAGTCTGACGGAACAGGTGCTGGGTTGGCGGTTGCCTCTCATGGGGTTGCAATACTGGGTACAAAGCCTGAATGCGCCCGCTACGGCATCGGCGATAGACCTTGACATGGACGGGTCCGTGGTGGCTATCCGGCAGGATGGATGGGAGATTGACTATTCGGGCTATGCCGCTGTGGCGCTGGCACAGACCGGGCGGTCCGGGGCTACGTACCCGAGGTTAATGGTACTCAGGCGAAACGGTTTGCAGATAAAACTCATAATAGATAACTGGAACCCAGGGGACCGCTGAAGCTACGTGAATTCGATGACCAGACTTGCTTGCGTTGCTCCCGCCAAACTTAATCTGTTCCTGCATGTGGTCGGGCGTCGGGAAGATGGCTATCACCTGTTGCAAACCGTGTTCCGATTGCTGGATTTTTCGGATCAGCTTCATTTGGCGCTGCGGAAAGACGGTGTGGTAAAGTTACATACGCCAACTCCGGGTGTACCCGAAGACAAGGATCTGTGTGTGCGTGCTGCAATGTTGCTGCAGCGGGAAAGCGGCATTTCTCTGGGCGTCGATATCTTTCTGGAAAAGCGTATTCCGATGGGAGGTGGTTTGGGAGGCGGCAGTTCCGATGCAGCCGCGACATTGCTGGGGCTCAACCGTTTGTGGGGACTGGGCTGGAAAAAGAGTCAGCTGTTAGAACTGGGGCTCAGATTGGGGGCGGACGTGCCGGTATTCATCTTCGGCACGAATGCTTTTGCTGAAGGCATAGGTGAAGCGCTTTCGGCTATCGACTTGCCGGTCGCGTGGTATCTGGTCCTGACCCCACCGGTGCACGTGCCGACCGTACAGGTTTTTGGCAGTGAGGAATTGACACGAAACACAATCCCCATCAAAATACCGCCCTTTTGCATCGAGCATGGGCATAATGATCTGGAACCGGTGGTATGTCGGCTATATCCCGAGGTGGCGCGCCATCTTGAATGGCTGAAGCAGCTCGATGGTCCCCGGATAATTGCAATGACGGGCTCGGGCGCTTGCGTATTTGCGGAATTCGCCACAGAGCGGGCAGCAAGGTCGGCGCTGTCGCAAGTTCCGTCCGGCATGAATGGTTTTGTGGCACAGGGACTGGATCATCATCCCATGTATGATTTTGCGGAATAATTATTGGGGAGTCGCCAAGTGGTAAGGCACCGGATTTTGATTCCGGCATTCGTAGGTTCGATCCCTACCTCCCCAGCCAGTTTTCAGGTTTTGAAATACAAGGAACCGCCGAATAATTCCACGCGCACTCCACAGGAGCCGTTGTCAGGCTTTCCGGCTTAGCCAGATCAGATGTGCGAGAGCCGCTTGTATTCGCTTGAATCCCTCAGTTCCAGGTTCGGAATTTTCAAACTTTTAGCTCGCAGCCATGGCCTACGATAGCTTGATGGTTTTTACCGGCAACGCCAATCCCAAGCTGGCACAGGATGTGGTGCGGCATCTGAATATCCGTCTTGGCCGCGCGACAGTGGGTCGTTTCAGCGACGGCGAGGTAATGGTGGAAATCCTCGAGAATGTCCGAGGGAAGGATGTATTCGTTTTGCAATCCACCTGCATGCCTACCAACGATACGCTGGTAGAGTTGCTGGTTTTGGTGGATGCGCTGAAGCGGGCTTCCGCTGGGCGAATTACGGCGGCGATACCTTATTTCGGCTACGCTCGCCAGGATAGAAGGCCGCGTTCGGTGCGGGTGCCCATCACCGCAAAAGTGGTAGCAAACATGCTGACCACCGTCGGGATAGACCGGTTGTTGACCATGGATCTGCATTCAGACCAGATTCAGGGATTTTTTGATATTCCCGTGGATAATATTTATAGCATGCCGATCCTGCTGGGCGATCTATGGAAAAACGATTACCAGAACCTGGTAGTGGTTTCTCCCGATGTAGGCGGAGTGGTGCGAGCCAGGCAGATGGCAAAACGTCTCGAATGCGACCTGGCAATCATAGACAAGCGCCGCCCAAAATTTAACGTGGCCAAGGTAATGAACATAATCGGCGAGGTTGAAGGGCGTACCTGCGTAATCATGGATGATATGGTGGATACAGCCAACACCCTGTGTGAAGCAGCCCGAGCCCTGAAGGAGCAAGGGGCGGAGCGTGTGCTCGCTTATTGCACCCATCCAGTACTGTCGGGCAATGCGGTGGAACGCGTCGAGAATTCCGCCCTTGACAAATTGGTGGTCACCGACACGATTCCACTACGGGAAGACGCCAAAGCCTGTGCCCGTATCCATCAGCTGAGCGTGGCAAGCCTGTTGGGGGAAACGATGCTGAGGATCAGCAATGAAGATTCAGTGAGTTCACTGTTCATGGAGTAAGTAGGACATTTCTGCGAATTCGGAAGGAGAGAGAAAAAGCATCTCGCCAGGAATTCCGAGACCGGTACAGGTTTTATTAATCAGGGTCATCTGGTCGCGGATGATCCACATTTTGGAGAAAAAAGATGCAAATTGAAATCAGCGCCAAAAAGCGCGTACTGCAGGGCAAAGGTGCGAGCCGCCGCCTGCGCGGTTCCGGCGTCGTCCCCGGAATCATCTACGGCGGAGAAAACCCGGCCCAGTCAATCGAGCTGGATCATAATAATCTTTATCATAAGCTCAAGCTCGAAGCCTTCCATGCCTCCATCCTGTCTCTGGATGTGGAAGGCCAGAAAGAACGGGTTCTGTTGCGCGACATCCAGATGCACCCATTCAAGCTTCAGGTGTTGCATATCGATTTTCAGCGTGTCGATCCAAACAAGAAAATACACATGAAAGTACCGTTGCACTTCATTAACGCGGACATTGCCCCTGGAGTGAAGCTTTCCGGCGGGATCGTCAGCCACGTGCTTACCGAACTGGACATTTCCTGTCTGCCCAAAGATCTGCCTGAATTCATTTCGGTTGATCTGGCCGAACTGGCCTCTGGAAACACGGTGCATCTGAATGATCTCCAGTTGCCGGAAGGTGTGGAAATCCCAGCACTCGTCAAAGGCGACAATTTGCCTGTAGCAACTATAATCATTCCGCGGGCGGTGGCTGCGGAGGAAGCAGCCGAGACAGTGGCCGCGGCCGATATCCCCACAACAGTGCAGAAGAAAGAAGCCGACCCTAAGGAAGGGGAGAAAAAGGATTCCGGCAAGAAGGATGGGGGAAAGAAAAAATAAACCTCTAGTTTACGTAAGGCCCGCTGGAGCCATCTCTGTTCCGGCGGGCTTTTCTTTAATGAACAAGCGTATTTTTCCTTCTGGCGGACTCAACCTAAATCCGGTAGTTGACCGCTCATTTAATAGATTAGTGTTATGATTAAAAACAATATTTCATATTAGTTGAGGCTCACCTTCCGGGTGAGGGCGCTACGGGGTGAATTGCACGATTTTTGGGGCACATGGCTGCGTTGCGACTCCTTGGAATGGAACGACCATTCCGCGTCGTTGCGCCTTGCCCTGCACCCCAAAAATCGTACACTTCACCCCGTCCAACTACCGGATTTAGGTTTAATGAAACTCATCGTTGGCTTGGGAAACCCCGGTAAGGAATACGCTGCAACGCGCCACAATGCAGGGACCTGGTGGATATACCGGCTGGCGGATGAATTGCG
>JBDTHR010000060.1:0-6372 GCA_039936855.1 Nitrosospira sp.
GGCACCGGACAGAGCGCAAGGAAGATTCGTGCAAATGGTTATCTTGCATTTTCCCAGCGGCTGCAAATTGTACATGTTGTAAAACGTCGCCACTTCATATACCGCAATCGGCGGCATTCCAAGATAATCAGCGACAAAATCCATTATTTCAGTAGCAAGCCACCCTTTCTCATCCTGGGCGATGGCGAGCGCCGACATCACCGCCGATTGTTTTTGATCAGAAGGATACTTGGTAAGCTCGTGGTCGATTTTTTTTATGGACTCGGCGCTTAACATCTTGATAATTGTTTGACTGTCTGTGATGTCATCTGTCTATTTCGCCAAATACAATGTCCTGGGTCCCGATGATTGCCACAACGTCCGCGATCATATGTCCGCGAGCCATTTCATCCAGCGCTGCCAGATGGGCAAATCCCGGTGCGCGTATTTTCAGGCGATAAGGCATATTGGCGCCATCCGAAACCAGATAAATACCGAATTCGCCTTTAGGATGTTCGATCGCAGCGTAGGTTTCACCTGGCGGCACGTGGAAACCCTCTGTAAAAAGCTTGAAATGATGGATCAATTCTTCCATATTCTGTTTCATTTCCACGCGTGCCGGCGGCGCAACCTTGTGGTTATCGGTTATTACCGGACCGGGGTTTTTGCGTAGCCATTCGATACATTGCTTGATGATGCGGTTGGATTGGCGGAATTCTTCGATTCGGACGAGGTAGCGATCATAGCAATCGCCGTTGATCCCTACCGGTATGTCAAAATCCATGCGGTCATAAACTTCATACGGCTGTTTTTTCCGCAAATCCCACTCCACACCGGAACCCCGCAGCATCGGACCGGTAAAGCCCAACGCTTTGGCACGTTCCGGCGAGACTACACCAATTCCAACAAGCCGCTGTTTCCAGATCCGGTTGTCGGTAAGCAAGGTTTCATACTCATCCACATAGGTAGGAAAACGGTTGGTAAAGTCTTCGATAAAATCCAGCAACGAACCGCTCCGATTTTCATTGAGCACCCTGGTACTTTTTTCGTCATGGATTTTCGATGCCTTGTATTGCGGCATGGATTCCGGAAGATCTCGATAGACGCCACCAGGACGGTAATAAGCCGCGTGCAATCTGGCCCCTGAAACCGCCTCGTAACAATCCATCAGGTCTTCCCGGTCGCGGAAAGCATAAAGAAACACGGTCATCGCACCCACGTCCAGCGCATGCGCGCCCAGCCATAAAAGATGGTTGAGTATTCGGGTTATTTCATCGAACATCACGCGAATATATTGTGCACGCACAGGCACTTCGAGTTGAAGCAGCTTCTCGATAGCCATTACATAAGCGTGTTCATTGCACATCATTGAAACGTAATCCAGCCGATCCATGTACGGCACTGATTGAATATAAGTCTTGTACTCAGCCAGCTTCTCGGTTGCACGATGAAGAAGCCCGATGTGCGGATCCGCCCGTTGAACAACCTCTCCGTCCAACTCCAGCACCAAGCGCAGCACACCATGTGCTGCAGGATGCTGGGGGCCGAAGTTCATGGTGTAATTACGTATCTCAGCCATGCTTTACTCGCTCTCTCCGTAATGCTCTTCGCGGATGACGCGTGGCACTATCTGGCGCGGCTCTATGCTGACCGGTTGATAGATCACTCGCTGCTGGTCGGGGTCGTAACGCATCTCGACATTTCCGCTCAGAGGAAAATCCTTGCGAAACGGACTGCCGATAAAACCGTAGTCGGTGAGAATACGTCGTAAATCCGGATGACCCGTGAAAACGATGCCGTATAAATCGAATGCCTCACGCTCAAACCAGTTTACCGATGGCCATATACTTATTACCGAATCCAATACCGGAAATTCATCGTTATCGGCAAATATCCTGATTCTCAATCTGTGGTTATGCCTGATGGAAAGCAAGTGATAGATTGCGGCAAACCGTTTATTCATTCGGTCGCTTGTGGAGCCAAATTCCTCACCATAGGCTGAATAGTCCATGCCACACAGATCAATGAGCATTTCAAAATCCAGTTCGGGATGATCACGCAGCGTTTCCATCGTCCACAACAAGTCGGCTTGACGCACCGAAATCGTGATTTCGCCCAGTCGCTCACTGGTACTGACAAGTTTATCGGCCAACACATTCTTAAGGCAAAAAGAGAGTGTTTCCAGACGAGAAGACGACATATATAGCTCAGCGCGCGATGGTATTGGTGCGGTGTATTTTATTCTGCAACTGAATAATGCCGTAGAGCAGAGCTTCCGCTGTCGGCGGGCAACCAGGAACGTAGATATCGACTGGCACTATCCGGTCGCAACCGCGAACGACGGAGTAGGAGTAATGATAATAACCACCGCCGTTGGCGCAGGAACCCATGGAGATTACCCAGCGGGGCTCCGCCATCTGATCGTACACTTTACGCAACGCAGGCGCCATTTTATTGCATAACGTGCCCGCCACAATCATTACGTCCGATTGACGGGGACTTGGGCGGAATACGATACCGAACCGGTCCAGATCGTAACGAGAGGCCCCGGCCTGCATCATTTCCACCGCACAGCACGCAAGGCCAAAGGTCATCGGCCACATCGATCCAGTACGCCCCCAATTGATAACCGAGTCCAGGCTTGTGGTGACAAATCCCTTTTCCATCGCACCGTTGTTAACGCTCATTATCTAATCCCACTCCAACGCACCCTTGTTCCATTCGTAAATAAAACCAACAACAAGAATACCGAGAAAAACCATCATTGCGAGAAAACCGAATAGACCAATTTCATTCAACACCACCGCCCATGGAAACAGGAATGCGATCTCCAGGTCGAACAGGATGAACAGAATGGCCACAAGATAATAACGCACGTCAAATTTCATACGTGCATCTTCAAATGCTTCGAAGCCACATTCGTACGGGGACAGTTTCTCGCTGTCCGGACGATTAGGTGCAAATAACCAGCCAAGCGTCATCGCCAGAATGCCGACGACAAGGCCAATCAGAATAAATAACAGGATGGGAAAGTAATTTTCGAGCATGTGTAATCAAAAATTAGGACCGGAACAGGTAACTTTCATTTGCCTGACCTGACTCTCGGTCTTATTACATAGATGGTGCCGACGGCGAGACTCGAACTCGCACAGCTTTCGCCACCGCCCCCTCAAGACGGCGTGTCTACCAATTCCACCACGTCGGCAGCCTGCTTGAGTCCTAATCTACAGCTTAACCTGATTAGAACGCAATTTTAGCTAATTGTTCAATTAGCTCATCATTAAAATTACTCAGGAATTTCAGTTGCCTTGGAAGGCGCCCCTTCGTCCACGGATTTTACCGGAGCCTCCTCCGCAGGCTTGACTGATTGAACCGGGGTCGCTTTATCCATAACGCCGCCCGTCTCGGTCTTATGGCTGGAAAGATAGGTAAGCCCAAGACTGGTAATAAAAAAAACCGCCGCCAACACACCGGTTGTCCTGCTAAGAAAGTTTGCTGAACCGCTGGCGCCAAACAAACTTCCAGATGAGCCGCTGCCAAACGCAGCACCCATATCAGCACCCTTACCGTGTTGGAGCAGAACCAGCACAATTACGCTAATGGCCGACAAGAGGTGTAGTATCCAGATGACTGTATCCAAGGGCTACTCCAAAATGAGTTAATTTTTTGCCGCGTCGCAGATGGCGATGAATTCATCGGCAACAAGTGACGCACCGCCGATCAGTCCGCCATCAATGTCGGGCATGGCGAACAGCTCAGCGGCATTACTCGCCTTTGCACTGCCGCCATAAAGAATCTGTAAACCGAGGGCCACCGCAGAACTGCTGGCGGCAACCCTATTGCGAATAAACGCATGTACTTCCTGAGCCTGCTCCGGCGTTGCCGTTTTACCTGTACCGATGGCCCATACCGGCTCATAAGCCAGTACCGACTTGGTAAGCGCATCGATACCCACCAATTCGATTATTGCATCCAGTTGCTCTGCCACAGCTTGCTCAGTAATGCCAGCCTCACGCTGATCAAGAGTTTCACCGACACATAAAACGGGTGTCAAGCCAACTGACTGAGCCGCCTGAAACTTGAGGGCCACGGTATGGCTATCCTCACCGTACAAGGCACGGCGTTCCGAGTGACCTACGATTACATAGCGGCAGCCGAAATCCATCAACATCGCCGCTGAAACTTCACCTGTGTAAGCGCCCTTTTCATATTGGCTCACGTTCTGGGCACCCCAGCAAACACGAGTCGTCTGCAACACTGATTGTGCTTGCGACAGATAAGGATAAGGTACGCACACGGCCAAACTGGTCCCACTCATACCTGCGGTTCCAGCGATCACCGCATTCAGCAAATTCCGGTTCTGCACCATTCCACCATGCATTTTCCAGTTGCCCACAACCAACTTCGAACGCATAGACATAGGAAACCACCTTTGAACTGGAAAGCTGCGAATGTTACCTGTGAATGAATACGGGGTCAATCACGAGGCAAACAATATCACAGGATGCAAAAGCACGAAATTTAAGAAATTAGCAAGGACGAGGCAGAAGAATAAAATGAACGCACGCCATGGCCTCGGCTCACCTATGAGAGCTGAGGCAGCAGACTATCTGCCATGCCGAAAAGCATCTGACAGGCCCATTCCCAAGCTATCCGAAACGTCCGGTAATGTAATCTTCCGTCTGTTTATTTTTTGGTTTGATGAAAATTGTATCAGTGACATCAAACTCGATAAGCTCACCCAGGTACATATAAGCGGTGTAATCCGATACGCGTGCCGCCTGCTGCATGTTGTGAGTCACGATAAGGATCGTAACCTTATCCTTCAGATCGGCAATGAGCTCTTCTATGCTGGCCGTGGCGATTGGGTCGAGTGCAGAAGTGGGCTCGTCGAATAGCAGGATTTCAGGATCCGTAGCAAGTGCCCGCGCAATACACAAGCGCTGCTGCTGGCCTCCCGAAAGGTTGTACGCAAGCTGATTCAATCGATCTTTTACTTCATCCCAAAGCGCGGCGCCGCGCAACGCTTCTTCAACCTTCTCGTCCAGTATGGCGCGCTGCCGGACACCTCGCACGCGCAAGCCATAAGCAACATTTTCATAGATGGACTTGGGAAACGGATTGGGTTTCTGAAACACCATGCTGATGCGCATCCGTACCTCAATCGGATCCACGCTACGCGAAAGAATATTGACATTGTCCGGATGCAGAATAATATCGCCCACATAACGATTGCCGGGGTAGAGATCGTGCATACGGTTGAAACAGCGCAGAAAAGTGGATTTACCGCATCCCGATGGGCCGATCAATGCAGTTACCTGTTTTTCATGCAACACCATGTTAATATTTTTAAGTGCAGAGAACGCGCCATAATAGAAACTCAAGTTTCTGACTTCAGACTTGTACCGAATAGGCGCGGCATCCAACCCGAAGTGCTCGACCGCTGAGTTCTCTACCATTTCAGGTTCTTGCGCATACGATAGCGCAAATAAATGGCTATCGCATTCATGGCAAGGGTCATCACCACCAGCACCAGCCCCGCGGCTGCAGCGTTGGCCTGAAACTCTTCTTCAGGCCGGGAAACCCAATTGAACATCTGGATGGGCATCACCGTGAACGGAGCCATCAGCCAATCAAAAGATAGAAAAGGGAATTCCGCTTTAACGGGAGAGGGTGGCAAAAATGCGATAAAAGTCAGCGCCCCAATGGTGATGATCGGGGCGGTTTCCCCAATTGCACGCGCCAGGCCGATAATAACACCAGTTAGAATACCGGCAGCTGAATAAGGAAGGAGATGATCGGATACAGTTTGCCATTTGGTCGCCCCGAGAGCATAAGCACCCTCCCGGATGACCAGTGGAATGGCGCGTATGGCCTCCCGCGTCGCCACGATGACCACCGGCAAGATCAATAACGCCAACGCGAGACCAGCGGAAAGAATGCTTTGGCCAAACCCGAATTGATGTACAAATAAACTTAATGCCAGCAGCCCGTAAATAATGGATGGAACGCCGGCGAGGTTAGTGACATTTATTTCGATAATCTCCGTAATAATGTTTTTGGACGCATACTCTTCCAGATAAATTCCGGCGCCGATACCCATCGGCACCGCTGCCATCGCAGTCACCAGCATGACCAGAATAGTGCCGACCCAGGCGGAAAGTATGCCCGCCGACCCCGGGCGGCGTGATGGGAAAGAAGTAAAACAATCCCATGACAAACGCGGCAACCCCTCAGTAAGCATATAAGCGAATAACGCCATGAATGTAAGTACCGCAATCATCAGTGCCAACACACCGACAAACATGAAAATAAAATCCCACAGCTTATGGCGTGCGATGATCGTGCGGATCTCGCTCAGATCTTTATCGTCTCTCATCCAGGGGTTCCAGG
>JBDTHR010000061.1:0-17140 GCA_039936855.1 Nitrosospira sp.
TACACTCGCAGCAAAGTGGAAGGGTTGTTTAACGAAACTTCCGATCCCGGCTTTTTGCTGACGCTCTCTGGGTGGATAAGAATTTTATTCGTCAACCGGTGAGGAGCCAAACTTCAAACCATCACTCTATTATTGGGGAAGCAAAGAGTATTAAATTTATCATTGCGGGGCTGGACCGGAAACCTCGGTCGAAAACTGAATTGGCACACTTCGCATGCCGCCCGCCAACTTCCACCGGTAACAAAATGCAATGGCTTGTTTATTTCCACAGGTTAGCCACCCGGCGAAGATTGGCCGGAGATTACCCGGCCAATCCATTCCTGGTAGCGTTTGGGCAAGAAAGATCTGGACCTAATGCTCTTTCTTGATCTTTATGTGATTTATGACCTTCGTCACACCCTCGACCGAATGCGCGATCGAATGCGCTTTATCGATTTCAGCTTGACTTCCGGCTGTGCCGCTCATCACCACTACACCATTCTTATCTGTATCAATCATGATATGCATCGCGCTGACACCCTTTTCGGTGGCCAGCCTGGCCTTGATCTTGCTAGTGATTACCGAATCCTTGACATATTCACCCACACTTGAATCTAAGTCATTGCTAGCTGAGAAACTCGTAACGGGAACAAGTAACGTTCCGATCATGAGCATACCCGCCAAAACTTTAATTGTTTTCATCGCTTATCCTTCGAGATTGAAGAGAGGCAGAGAATGTCACTTCCCTCGCGCCCGATCTGTACGCTGCCGTACACTGGGTGGTTCGCCCTCGCGCAATTGCGGGCGCTATTCAACTTCAGGCGGAAACGAAACGAGTATGTGTCGTGAAATAAATTGACGGATCAGGCTAAAAAAGCTTTCATACAAGGAAAGAAGACGACGTATCGTTGCCGTTAGCGGTCAAATTAGATTTGAATATTTTAAAAATCCGTGCGCCTACGCACGTTGTTCTTAATGGAGTCGTTATATGGCGTCGATGCGAGTTCATTGGCACAAGGAAAACCTCGTGGCCGGAGCAGGATCTGGACGCATGTCTCAAATCATGTGGATATGGACATACGAAACGTAAAGCGCGTTTTTTCCATAGTTGATATGACGGTCAACTCACCTTTATGGGCGCGCGCAATTTCAGATGCAATGTAGAGCCCAAGTCCTAAACCATTCTGGCTGGAGCGAGCATCTTCACGTGTGAAAGGCTGAAATAATCTTTCGATGGCCTCAGGTGGGATGGGTCGTCCGCTGTTACTCACTGAAAGCTCGAGCATGCCGCCTTCAACAAACACGCAGGCAGAGATAGACCCTTCCGTCACACCGTGCGTCAACGCATTGGCCAAAAGGTTGGATAGCATCTGAGAGAGGCGAGGGGCATCACAATCAACAGGTTCGGGTAATTGAAACTCGGCTTTAATCGTTCTATTGGGCCACGCGATACGAAGTTCATCCGCAACCTGACTGAAAACCGGTTCCAAAAGAGTTGGCTGCCGGTTCAACACTATGCCCGTCCCCAGGCGACCGCGCGCGAAGTCGATTACATTTTCAATGAGCTCAGCCATGCGCGCAGCACTGTTGCTAATCATGCTTACAAGACGGGACTCACGCGGACTCAGTGAAGAGTGCGCAAGCAACTCCGAAGCACCGATTATCGATCCAAGTGGATTACGCAAATCATGGCCTAATACAGCAATGAATTGTTCGCGGAGAACCGATGTTGCCTTTTCGTCGCCCAGCTTGTCTTCGGCGACTGTTTTGGCATAAAGTAAATTCTGTTCATAAAGCCGACGATCTGTGGCTTTATAGACCGTGAAGCGGATAAATTGCGTCCTGCCATTCTGGTCACAGCGTTCACTCGCGTTCACCAACACTGGGAAACGTTCCCCGTTTTGACAGGCGAACTCAAGCGCCACTTCGTCAAAGAAGCCTTGAATCCGTAATAACGGAAACAAATAGGTCTCGCAATAAATTCTTCCGCCGATCGTAAGCAGCTCGGAAAAGTGAACCCCTTTAAGTCCTTCGGTCGTATAACCCAGCCACCCCGCCAAGCGGGAATTACCTCGGACAACTTTGAACCGAGAATCCGCTGTCAAAAACCCGCAGCGGGAATTCTCGAAAAAATCTTCGAAATCCTCTTGGAGGGTAAGCTGGCGCGTGCCTTCGTCTTCGGACGGAAGAGACATTACAAAAAAGCCTTGATCGCCGCGATAGTTTCCTCAGGAGCGCTGAGGTTAGGGCAATGTCCTGTGGCTTCCATTACAACCAGCTTGCTGTTTGCCATTTGTCGGTGAATGTATTCGCCGACCTCATGGGGCGCAATGACGTCGCTTGAGCATTGTAGAATTAAGGTTCGAACATCGGTGCCGGAGAGAATACCGCGGCAATCAGAAAGAAAAGTCGTGCGTGCGAAATGCTTGGCGATTTTCCGGATCGGTACGACAGAAGCTGTTGACCAATTCCTCGCCTAACTCTTCGCGATCCGGGTTACCCATGATGAGGGGGGCCATGGTTATGGACCACCCCATATGATTGCTATCCAGCGATTCCAGAAGCTCGTCGATCTGTGCCTTGGTAAACCCGCCGATATAGTCACCATCGTTGATATATGACGGCGAGGGCGCAACCAAAACAAGAGCCTTGAATAGATCGGGCGCTTTAGCCGCTGCCATGATACCCATCATCGCGCTGACGGAATGTCCTACGAACACAGCGTTCTTCAACTGGAGTTCGCCTGCTATGCCGATAATATCTTCGACGTACCCATCGAGAGTATTGTACTTCTCCCGGGAATAGGCGGTCAGATCGGAGCCGCCTGCACCGACGTGATCAAACAAAATAATTTGATAATTATCTTCGAAAGCCGGGGTCACAAAACGCCACATGCTCTGATCGCAACCAAAACCATGGGCGAACATCACAGCCCTCGAACCGTCGCCTCGTACAAGGACATTATTACGCTCTAACGTGCTTGATCCGCGGAATTCCGCCAAGGTCTATCCCAATTTATGTTAGATTCTTGATGACGGTAACTTCCGCCTTGGTGCCTTGTGAAGCCAAGTCTCTGGGTCCTGATGCGGGGTGTCAGGCAGTGATGCAAAGTGCGGAAATGTTCGATGCGTTGTCTTGGCTCCGAGTGTAAGCAATAAGATTGCGAAACCGTGTTACCAGCGAGGCGCGATAATGCAGTAACATGCACTTGGATGCAATACGCAATTTCTTTATTTCAATGAGGCTTTTTTGGACAGGTTCGTTTTCGCAACAAGGCTTCTCTGATTTAAGCATAGGAACCGAGCGAATACGGAGTTTATGCTAAGATTAACGTGGGCGTGTCAAGTCGCATAGACTTTTATCGTGAAGAATGTTGTGGTAGCGAATCCCAGATTCGAACTGGGGACCAACGGATTATGATTCCGCTGCTCTAACCACTGAGCTAATTCGCCATGTATAAGCCAAAGAGGACGAATTCTGCCTTCAGCAGTGGACTCTGTCAAGATTAACAAGGATTTCCCACTGCTATCTCCATGATCTTTCAAGAAGAAAAAAGATGGCTTTAGCTGAGTTTCATAATACGCTTCAGCATGGCGTTCAGCATCCGATGGTATCCCCAACCTCATCCCACCCGAGCCAAAGCGCCTGTATAATACCTTCATGAAATTCGACGTCATCATTGTTGGCGGCGGCCTGGTTGGGGCGAGCCTCGCGCTTGCTCTCAAAGGCAGCGGCCTCAAAATAGCATTGGTGGAGTCGCGTCCGCCCCTCCCGCTACCCGTCGACGACAGTTGGGACAGCAGAATCTATGCTATCAGCCCGGGCAGCACTGCCTTCCTGCAAAACCTGGAGGTCTGGCAAACACTCGACAAATCCAGGATGAGCCCGGTATACAACATGGCCGTGTTTGGCGATGATCCCACTGCACGCATTGATTTCAGTGCCTATGATATCGGATTCCCGGAACTCGCTTTCATACTGGAGAACCGTCAGCTACAGGCTGCGGTATGGGAAGCTCTCAAGCGCCGAAAAAAACATCTCAAGATATTCTGCCCCGCGCAATGTACCTCGATAACATGGGCTGACTCCCATGCCGATCTGCAACTAGCCGATGGCAATGTGTTGCAAGGGTCGCTGATCGTTGGCGCGGATGGTCTGAATTCCTGGGTACGCGAGCAGGCGGAAATCGCAGTGGTGCGACATTCCTACCAGCAAACAGGCGTGGTAGCCAATTTCCACGCCGAGCAGCACCACAATAATGTCGCTCATCAGTGGTTCCGGCGAGACGGGGTATTGGCACTGCTGCCATTGCCCGGCAACCTGGTATCCATGGTGTGGTCGGCCAGGGAAGAGCGGGCGAGCGAATTACTGGATCTACCCGAAGCGGAGCTGTGCCAGCAGGTCGCCGAGGCTTCATGTCACACATTGGGCGGGTTGAAACTTGTCACACGGCCTGCTGCTTTTCCGCTGAATTTCGTGCACGTAAAAAAACTGGTACAGCCGCGTCTTGCGCTTGTTGGAGATGCCGCGCACGGCATTCACCCGCTTGCAGGGCAAGGCGTCAATCTTGGCTTGCGCGATGCGCATGAACTGGCCTCCACCCTCATGGCGCGGGACTTGCAACCGGATTGCGGGGATTACCGGTTGCTGCGCCGTTATGAACGGGCGCGCAAGGAAGATATCCTTGCCATGGAGTTCGTTACAGACGGGCTACAGAAGTTGTTCAGCAACCCTAACCCTACGCTGGTTCGCTTGCGTAATCTAGGGCTTGGAATCACTAATCGGCTACCACTCATAAAAGACCGGTTGATGCAGCACGCATTGAGCTGAGACGAGACACGGATTGCCTGGCTACGCGATCAGCACCAAAACTACATAAACGGAGCAATCAGATCATGCGCATTAATCTTGTCTTCTTTTCGCTGCTATTGTGCTTTCTTTTCGGCTCGGCTTTTGCTGATGAGGCGTCTTTGAAAAAAGCGATCCAGGCAAATTTTCCGGGAGAGAAAATTGAAAGCCTGAAGAAAACCCCCTATCTCGGGCTATACGAAGTAGTAGTGGGTGGAGAATTGTTTTATACCGATGAAAAAGCATCTTACCTTTTTTTCGGCCATGTCGTTGATCCGCTTACGAAGCAAAGCCTGACTACGGATCGCTTGCAGCAGATAAAGGATACACGCCGGATAAGTATTGACTCTCTTCCTCTGCAGTTTGCAATCAAAGCAGTCAAGGGGAATGGAAAGCGCAAGCTCGTGGTTTTTTCCGACCCGAATTGCCCCTATTGCAAACGTCTGGAAAAAGAACTGGCCAACGTTACCGACGTCACTATCTATACATTGCTTTACCCGGTGCTTAACGGCTCGGTCCCAACCGCCACTTCAATATGGTGCTCGACTGATAGGCTCAAGGCTTGGGACGGTTTCATGCTCAAGGATATTGCGCCAACCGGAAAAGATTGTGAAACGCCGATTGGCAAACTTCTTCAGGCCGGCCAGGAGAACGGTATAAGCGGTACCCCGACGTTGATTTTTGCGGATGGCTCAGTTGCGCCTGGATTGATAACCGTAGAAACCATAGAAAAGAAACTGGGTGCCTCAGCCGCAAAATGACGGGCATGAGATTGCAGCGCCAGTCCGGTCAAGTTCAATTCCTTCCGGGCTGAGCTTCCGGCACATGGCCGGATGGCAGTAAAACCCACATCTTGCCCCGTTGTTTCATCTTGCCTGCCTGTTCCGCTGCCTCGGCTCCAAAACCCCAGAAGAAATCGGCGCGGACATTGCCCTTGATGGCCCCGCCTGTATCCTGCGCCACCATGAGCCGATAAAGCTCCTTATCGGTATCGGGCCATGTCGTGGCGAGGAAAACTGGCGCGCCCTGTGGCACGGCGCGAGGGTCGACGGCAAGGCTTCTGCCCGCGGTCAACGGTACACCGAGCGCGCCTACCGGCCCCGGCACGGCGGTTGGCACCTCACGAAAAAAAACAAAGCTCGAGTTCTGCCTTAATAATTCTCCCAGCTTCTGGGGATTTCTCTGGCCCCATGCCCTGATTCCCTGCATCGAAGCTTTTTCCAGGGGTAATTCGCCGCGCTCCACCAATAATTTTCCGATGGATTTATAAGGATGCCCGTTCTGTTCGGAATAACCCACGCGCACAACCTCACCAGTTTCGAGCTGCACCCGGCCCGAACCCTGTATCTGCAGGAAAAACAGGTCGATCTCATCATCCACCCACAGCAACTCCCTTCCCTGTAGTGGCGCAGGATTCATCGCAATGTCAGACCGGCTGTAATACGGTACTATTTTGCGACCTTGCAGTCGCCCTCTCAGCCGCATATTTTTGAGTTCCGGATAGACCTCGCTCAAGTCGATCACCAGAAGCTCATCAGGCGTGCTGTATAGCGGATAACGATAATGCTTCGATGGCTTGCGGCTGCCTTTCAGCAGTGGCTCATAGTAGCCGGTGACGAGGCCATCGTCGCTACCATCGGAGTTCAAGACCTGATATGGCACGAAACGGCTTTCGAAAAACTTTCGCAGCATTGCGCCGTCCTGTCCACGCATGGCGACAGCCTGAATGCAGGTTTCGCTCCACAGCGGCTGATTTTTCAGAACAGCGCAGCTTCGAAGGAAAGCTTCCCATGCAGGCAGAATATCGTTCTCCGCCCAACCCGTCAGAGAGCCCCAGCCGGTTGGCTTGAGAATGGGTACCGGGGAGGTCGGTGCAACCGGGGTTTCCATAGCAACGGGTGAAGTCGGTGCGGTGGACATCAGGGTACACGCGTTGAGCAATATTAACGCGACAACAGCAAGCGCGGCGGATTGGTCTTTCATCGGATTATGGGTTAGAGTTGCGTATGATAAATATACATCATGCTTGACCCTATGTGGATATTACTGCTGGAAGCGGGCGTAGCCCTATCTTTGTTTATTCTAGTCGTCTGGTGGACAGCCAAGCCGCGCAAGAAAGATGACGAGAAAGACGAAAATGACGGAAAAGGCGAATAAAACATTCGCCCGAACGACAACGGTCGGTTGCCTGCACAGGCGCGCATCCTCGCCATCGACGGAGACCGATGGCCGTATTTTCAAAAAATTCTGCAATAGTTTCCGCAATAATCCATTAAATATAAATATAATGCGGGTCCGCCAGTTATTTGGCAGAATACTCATCTTGTGAGTATGGTTTTGTTATGCTGGGGAGCAAAATGAGATACCAAAGTTTTCAGGAGCTTTGCGCTTATATAGCGGAGCGGAATCCGGGTCAGCCGGAATATCTGCAAGCGGTTGCAGAAGTCATGGAGAGCCTCTGGCCCTTTATCACAGAAAACCCTCGCTATGGCGAGCATGGCATTCTCGATCGCCTGATGGAAGCGGAGCGGGCAATCATTTTTCGGGTCGCCTGGGTAGATGATAAAGGCGAGGTGAATGTCAACCGTGGCTATCGGATCCAGCATAGTTCCTCCATTGGGCCATATAAGGGCGGCACTCGTTTTCATCCCTCGGTAAATCTTTCCATCCTGAAATTTTTGGCGTTCGAGCAAACTCTCAAAAATG
This sequence comes from Nitrosospira sp., assembly GCA_039936855.1. Lineage (GTDB taxonomy): Bacteria > Pseudomonadota > Gammaproteobacteria > Burkholderiales > Nitrosomonadaceae > Nitrosospira. Next base: position 7,534 of record JBDTHR010000061.1, read on the forward strand.
CGCTCACTACGCTTCCCATGGGTGGGGGTAAAGGGGGCGCGGACTTCAATCCCAAGGGCCGGAGCCAGGGAGAGGTAATGCGTTTCTGCCAGGCTTATATGAGCGAGTTGTTCCGCCATATCGGTTCCGATATCGATGTGCCGGCCGGCGATATCGGCGTCGGCGGGCGAGAAGTCGGCTACATGGCAGGCATGATGAAAAAGCTTTCCAACCGTGCCGACTGCGTTTTTACAGGCAAGGGGATGAGTTTCGGCGGATCGCTGATTCGTCCGGAAGCCACGGGTTACGGTACCGTATATTTCGCGGAGGAGATGCTCAAGCAATCCGGCCGCGCGCTCGAAGGGATGCGGGTTGCCGTCTCGGGTTCGGGGAACGTTGCGCAATACGCCGTGGAAAAAGCGATGGCGCTCGGCGCCAAGGTGATAACCATGTCCGATTCCAGTGGGACCGTGGTGGATGAGGAGGGTTTCACCCCTGAAAAACTGGCTGAGCTGATGGAGTGCAAGAACCTTCGCTATGCGCGTATCAGCACCTATGCGGAATGCGCGAAAGCCGAATTTATTCCCAACATGCGTCCGTGGCATATTCCGGTCGATGTCGCCTTGCCGTGTGCCACCCAGAACGAGTTAAATGATGAGGATGCGGCTAATCTGATCAATAACGGCGTGATTTGTGTCGCCGAGGGCGCCAATATGCCTTCCACGGCGGAGGCGGTGAAGCGCTTCGAACGCAGCGGTGTGCTTTTCGCACCGGGTAAGGCGAGTAATGCAGGAGGCGTGGCCACTTCCGGCCTGGAAATGAGCCAGAATGCCATGCGTCTCTCATGGCCCCGGGAAGAGGTAGATGCCCGGTTGCTTGAGATCATGCAGGCTATTCATCAATCCTGCCTGCAATATGGCCGACACAAGGACGGCACCGTCAGTTATGTCAACGGCGCCAACGTAGCAGGCTTCGTAAAGGTAGCGAATGCGATGATTGGTCAGGGCGTGATCTGATCACTGCGATCATATCAACCTCTTCCTGCTCATCTGGCTTCATCTGACCCACACTGTCTTTATGTTAACGAATTCGCGGATGCCGTGATACGACAATTCCCTGCCAAATCCAGAAGCCTTGATGCCACCAAAAGGCAGGCGCGGGTCTGACCTGACCATGCCGTTAATGAAGCTGCAGCCCGCCTGGATTTGCCGTGCAAGCCGTTCGGCTTCTTCCGTGTCACGGCTCCAGATGCTTGAACCCAGGCCGAAGCGAGTATCGTTGGCAATGCGAATGGCCTCTTCTTCATTTGCTGCACGTATCACAGCGGCCACGGGACCGAATAACTCTTCATGATATGCCCGGGTTTTTGCCGTAACCCGATCCAGTATCGATGGCGGGTAAAACGCGCCCTCTCCTTGCACGGGTTCGCATCCGATAATCGCTTCCGCGCCTTGTCCGATCGAATCGGTGATCTGCCGATGTAAATCTTTCCGCAGATCAAACCGTGCCATCGGCCCGAGCTGCGTCGTTTCATTCATGGGATCACCTATTTTCAAATCTTTTGTCTTTTTTATAAACAGGGATAAAAATTCATCGGCAATGTCCGCTACTGGAATGATGCGCTTTGCAGCTATGCATGACTGTCCACAGTTCTGAAACCGGGACTTCACTGCGAAGGTGGCGGCAAGCTCGAGATCAGCATCTTTCAGCACAATGAAAGCATCCGATCCGCCCAGCTCCATAACGCATTTTTTCAGATGCCGGCCAGCGTGGGAAGCCACTTCGCGCCCGGCAGACTCTGAACCCGTGAGTGTCACCGCACTGACGTGGTGGCTGGCAATAACCCCGGCTACATCGGCAGACTCGATCATGAGTGTCGCAAATAGATGCGGGGGAAATCCTGCGTCGCGGAACAGTTGCTCCAGCGCCAATGCGCATTGAGGGACGTTTGAAGCATGCTTCAAGACACAGGCGTTGCCTGCCATCAACGCTGGAGCGGCAAAACGAATCACCTGAAAAAATGGAAAATTCCATGGCATCACACCCAGCACGACGCCTGACGGTTCGTAGGAAACATAGCTCTTGCCCGCATCGGTCTGAACCATTTCCGCATGCACGAAATGCTCCGCGTGCACTGCGTAGTAATCACAAACAAGAGCGCATTTTTTTATCTCCGCACGGCCCTCACGCACCGGCTTTCCCATTTCAACGGCCATTAGCGCGGCATATTTGTCAATTCGTTCGTGCAGCAGCTTGACGGCGCTGTTCAAGCGCTCGGCCCGGTCGGGAAGCCTCGTTTGCGCCCACGTACGCTGCGTATTCCAGGTTTTTTCCAAAACCGACGCGAGATGATGGCTATCCCAGGTGGTATAGGTTTTTAGTGTTTCATTGGTGGTGGGGTTCAGGCTGATATATGGCATGATGTGCTATTCTTCCGGCAGAGAAGGAACCTGTGAGAACGGGAGACAAATGCGCGCGGCGTAAGCCGGCAGTTCACCCAATTTTTGAACTCAACTAATTATTCTATAGCAGTTTATGAAAATCTTTTTTGCAATGTTATTTTTCGCTATGTCTGCCGGAACAATGGCTGCAAGCCAGGATGACGATTTCATGACCATGAGGCAGGCGTTTCAGAATGGCGACGCCAGCCGGGTAGCGGCCTATGCGCAACACTTGAGAGGGCATGTACTGGAACCTTACGCAATCTACTATCAGCTATATCCGCAGCTGGAGAACATCGAGGTGAGCAAGCAGGCAGTCAAAAGTTTTCTCAAGCATTACAAGGATAGCCCGCTGAGCGGCAAACTACAGGGTGAATGGCTAAAGAGTCTCGGCAAGGCACAACAATGGGAATTATTTGCAGAGGCATATCCGGATCTCATCAGCAAGGATATTGAACTTACCTGTTATTCACTTCAACACCGCATCGCCACAAACGATGTCAGTGCGTTCACCGAGGCCCGTCCATTATGGTTTAACGCACGAGACATGCCGGAAAGCTGCACGGCGCTGTTCGATGCACTGTATTTTGCCGGGGAACTGGCGGTGGAAGATGTATGGGCACGCCTGCGCCTTGCGCTCGAAGCTGGCAATGTTGGGGTAGCGAAACGCATCAATGAGTATCTGCCGGAAAATGAGGCGCTTAATGCGCGCCAACTTGACTCTGCGGCGGGGAGCCCATTGCGCTTTCTGGAAAAACATCGGCATGCGATTAATACTCGCGCCGAGCGTGAAATCGCTCTTTTTGCAATACTGCGTTTGCTCCGTAACAACCCCGAACAGGCTTATGCCTATTGGCCTAGAATGCGCGCGCGATTCAGCGATGCGGATCACACGTATTTCATGGTGCAATTGGCGGATCAGGCGGCGCGGCAGCTGAATCCGCGCGCCCTCGACTGGTTTGCGGAAGCCGCCGGTGCCGACGCGCCAGTTGTATTATCGGATGCACAACTCGGGTGGAAAACGCGTGCCTCCCTGCGCGCCGGTGATTGGGACCGGGTACTGGATGCGATTGAAGCCATGTCTGCATCGGAACAGGAGACAGGAGTATGGCGTTATTGGAAAGCGCGGGCGCTGAAAGCCAGAGGCAAAACAACGGAAGCGAATGTTATTTTCGCTCCGTTGAGCACCGAGCACAACTTTTATGGCCAGCTGGCGGAAGAGGAACTGGGTGTAACGATCGGAGTTGCGTCAGACCCCTATAAACCCACTTCAAAGGAGTTAGCCGCTATCGAACGGCTCCCCGGAATAAAAAGAGCGCTTGCCTTGTATCGCCTTAATCTGCGGACAGAGGCCACACGTGAATGGATCTGGGCAATACGCGATTTCGACGATGGACGCTTGCTTGCTACAGCTGAAGTCGCGCGGCGTAACGGCATCTATGACCGCGCCATCAATACAGCGGATAAAACGTTACATCAGCATGATTTCACGCTCCGTTTTCTCGCTCCCCACCGTGACGCGCTGCGCAACCTCGTGAAGCAGCAGGAACTCGACGAGGCTTGGGTATACGGCCTCATTCGACAGGAAAGCCGGTTCATCAGCGATGCCAGATCCAGCGTCGGTGCTACCGGCTTGATGCAATTGATGCCAGCTACCGCAAAATGGGTATCGAAAAAAATGGGGGTCCGGAAGTTTTCCCCCGCACGCGTTTCCGAGATAAACACCAATCTGACCCTGGGTACGTATTATCTCAAGCACGTTTTGACAATTTCCGATAACCAGCCGCTGCTGGCTTCTGCGGCTTATAACGCCGGCCCCAGCCGGGCACAGAAATGGCGTGGCGACAAGCCGATGGAAGGCGCAATTTATGCAGAAACCATTCCTTTCAATGAAACCCGCGACTATGTAAAAAAAGTCATGAGCAACGCAATGTATTACGCCAACACCTTCGGGCATCCAACGACGACGCTGAAGCACCGGCTCGGGGTTGTGATGTCCCGGGAGGATAGCGAGCGATTTTCAGAAGCCAAGAGTAAACAATGAACATCAAAAACGTCTGTATTTTGGGCGGCAGTGGATTTGTCGGCCGGCATCTCGCAAACCTTCTGACCACGCAAGAAATTTATATGCGTATCCCCACGCGCAGCTACAAACGCGCCAGGGGTCTGCTGGTTCTGCCAACCGTACGCCTGGTGGAAGCGAATATATACGATGATGCGGCACTTGACCGTCTACTGACAGGCATGGATGCGGTCATAAACCTGGTGGGCACTCTGCATGGGGACTTCAATTCCGTGCACGTGGAGCTTCCGCGTAAAATTGTGGCCGCATGCGAGCGCAACGGGATAGCACGCTTACTGCACATGAGTGCCCTGAATGCTGGCGCGGGTCAATCCAGCGAGTATTTGCGCTCCAAGGCCGAGGGTGAAAAAATCGTGATGACGTCGGGCCTGGTTACAACCAGCTTCAGGCCGTCCGTTATTTTCGGGCCTGGAGATTCATCGCTTAGTTTGTTTGCCAGCCTGGCGAGGCTACCGGTGTTGCCCCTGGGATCGCCCGAAGCAAAATTTCAGCCGGTATTCGTCAAGGATGTAGCGCACGCGTTCGCTGCCAGCTTGGCGTCGCTCCACACTTTTGGTCAGCGCCACGATCTGTGCGGCCCACAATGTTACAGCCTGCGGCAGTTGGTGGAATATGCCGCTCAGGTCACAGGGCACGACCCGGCCATCATCGGCCTCAATGATAGCCTCTCTTATCTGCAGGCGGCGATAATGGAGTTTCTACCGGGAAAGCTCGTAACCCGTGACAATTATTATTCGATGAAAGTGGACAGTGTCTGCAATTGTGACGGCGCTGGCAACTTTACGGAAGTCTGGGGTATTTCGCCCACGGCCCTGGAAGAAGTGGCGCCAATATATCTGGCGGGCGATGTGCCGCGGGAACGGTACGATGATTTTCGCGCAGGGCGATAGTCGAGCCCTTGGAGAATATATTCATAATCCTGAATCCGGCAGTTGACCGCTTATTTGTCGCTAAACGCTATCACCGATAATGAAAACTTACCTGGTCGGCGGCTCCGTTCGCGATGAGATCCTGGAGTTGCCGGTAACCGACCATGACCATGTGGTTGTAGGATCATCCCCGGACGAGATGATACGGCTTGGTTATCGTCCGATAGGCAAGGATTTTCCTGTTTTCCTTCATCCCCAGAGCCATGAGCAATATGCACTGGCACGTACCGAGCGTAAGGTGTCGCGTGGATACAAGGGCTTTGAAATTTATGCCTCGCCTGAAGTGACCTTGGAGGAGGATCTGGCGCGGCGCGATCTCACCATCAATTCTCTTGCCAAGGATCAGGACGGCAACATTATCGATCCGTTTGGCGGCCTGTCCGACCTGAAAGCCGGGCTACTGCGTCACATCAGCCCGACCTTCACTGAAGACCCGGTTCGTGTGCTGCGAACCGCTCGTTTCGCCGCTCGCTTTGGTTTCCGCATCGCACCCGAGACCGTCGCATTGATGAGCGAGATGGTGCACAACGGTGAAGTGGATGCGCTGGTACCGGAACGGGTCTGGCAGGAATTTGCGCGTGGCTTGATGGAACGACGGCCTTCGCGCATGTTCTGTGCGCTCCGCGAGTGTAGCGCACTCGTCCGCATCATGCCTGAAGTGGATGCCTTGTTCGGCGTACCCCAACCGGCACAACATCATCCCGAAATTGATACCGGTGTGCATGTAATGATGGTTATTGATCATGCAGCGTCCAGGAATTATTCCCTGCCGGTACGGTTCGCCTCGCTGACGCATGATCTTGGCAAAGGCACGACTCCACCGGAGGAATGGCCGCGCCATATCGGTCACGAAGCACGGAGCGTCAAACTGGTGAAAGATTTATGCGAGCGCCTCAGGGTACCTAATGAAGTGCGCGACCTCGCTTTACTGGTTGCACGCTACCATGGCGCCGTACATCGCGCCGCAGAGCTGCGGCCCGCCACTATCGCCAATATGTTGCAAGGCGTGGATGCGTATCGCAAGCCGGAACGCTTCGAGGAATTTTTGCAGGCTTGCTCCTGCGATTTTCACGGTCGGCCCGGCTATGCGGAAAAGCCTTACCCCCAGGCTGAACGGTTACGTGCGGCCTTCGAGGCAGCCAGAAGCGTGGATGCCGGCGCAATTGCCGCTGAGTTGACCAAAACCATTTCCGACTCCACTCGCTTGCCGGGTGCGATCAATAGCAAGGTGAACGAAACGCGAATCGCGGAAATCAAAACCCGGTTGGCTTGACGCTATGAAAAAATAAATTTTGGCCGCTGATTACAATAAAGCGCGCTGCCGCAAGCAGCGGGGGTATTAACTGCGCTCTTGTAATCCGCCAGCTTTCAGCCAGCCTTCGCTTCAAGAGGCGGGGATTTAAACCCTCAGAGATTAAAACCAACATCGCTGTCTGTATCGGGAGCACTCAAAATTTGAATCCATGTCTGATTTACTTTACTTTGTCCCGCGCACCGTTTTTACGGGTTTTTGACGCATTTTCTTATCCAGCTTTTCCATCTGCTCTGACGTAAGCACTTCCTTCAGACTTGATCGGGTTTCTTCTTGCACCGCTTGCAGCTTTTTTTTCTCCTCATCGAAAATAGCCTCAACTTTCTTTTTCTCTTTATTAAAGATCACTTCAACTTTGGGTCTTTGTTCTGCATTAAGACCGAGTTCGTTACTCATGCGCTCGATTCCCTTGCCGCTATCGTTTTGTTGAGCTTGGCCAGCAACAGAGATGAAAAGAAAGCCCAAAACCAGTATTGCACTTATCAGTTTTTTATTCATATTCGCATGCCTAAAAGCGATAACTCCCGTTCGAGAGAATAATGGCTTTATTTCAACCGAAGCCGGGAAATTGACCCCGCAAGATGTGCGTCGGTTCAATAATCAAATTGCAGGAGTGACTTTTGCGCGATTGCTTGCGGTTCAAGTCACTCCTGCGAAATTATATTTAGAAAAGCCCCGAAATGGAGCGTGTTAATCCATTTGTCAAATCAGCGGCCGCTTCGTCGTACTGCAAATTTACCTTATTGGCCGTGCTGACAACGCGGGTCCGATATTTATTCATGTTGCTGACTTTCGTGGATGACTGCCTTCTTGAGCCGCCTATTCCCTGTTTAGCGTCTTGCTGACTATCCTGGCGAACTATGACGCCTGCCTCGACACGCTCGGCAATTTCAACATCGGTAATAGCCATATACACAACATCCTTCACCGCAGCACTCGCGATGGTGTCAGCGATACCGAAGGCGGCAGCGCCGGCCAATCCGCCAATGCCCGCGCCAGACCATCCGCCAAGCGCCCCTCCTGTTGCAGCGCCTACCATAGCGCCGGTAATAGCACCGCCATAACCTGCTCTCAAGACATTCTCCGCCGCTGTCGGACTTGCCTTATCCACGCTCAAGACATTGACTTGAAGCCAGTAGTGCGCTTTCTTGGGATTACTGGTTATGGTATAGCCTTTCGATTCAAGCGCTCTTGCAACAGGGCTCGCTATATCGAAATTCGTTTTATCCGAGGTATTGCGTACATTGAGATAAACAGTCTTTTCATCGGGCTCGACTGGATCCAGGAAAATGGTATCGCTCATTTTAGTTTGAACGTCCAGATCCTTTTTGGCGATCGAGGTATGAACAGCAGCACAACCGCTCAAAATTATCGAAAACGCCATGACTGTGGCCAGTACCATCGTATTTTTATTCTGCAGGTAAACCATTTTATTTCCCCTTGTTGTCAAATGATCGAACGCTAGTATCTGGCATGTATGGAAAACAAGAATTATTTTTATTCATATTTCATACTGGTGCCAGAAATTAAATTACCACCGGCAAAGCCGGTGGTTTATTGGGTGAACCCCTAGAGGGGTCTCAAAACCGTGAGCCGCTTCGAGGCGAAGTGAGGCTATAACTTTAAAGCAATCTCCCTTGCAAACAATTACTTAGATGATATGGCCTCTCGAGTTCCAAACACCGATTTAAAACCACTCCGACCGACGCTAAGGTCAAACCTTTCGGGATCCCCGGCAAAGCCGGGGTTTACCTTATTTAATTACAAGAATGCAAGGCAATACCAGGACTATTACCAACCGGAATAAAAAGGACGATAACCTCCGCCATAATATCCGCCGTAATATGGACGGGCATAGCCGCCAAAATAGCTGCCATAGCCGTATCCGTAACCAGAGCCATACCCCAGATTACAACCCAGACCGAAACAGGGAGCGTAGCCCGAGGATCTGGTGGGCGTCCCTTTTTCTGTAGCGGCTTTAAGGGATGCAGTCAGTGAGGCGTCATCTGGAACACTGAAAGGCCTGGAAACGGTTTCCGCATTAAACCGTTCCTGTATTTCCTTCAGACTTTGATCAGCCCACGCAGACGTGCTACCCAAGGAAAAAACAAGCAGGACACTGTGGAAAATATACGTGTTTCTGGCTGCTGGCATTCAACACCCCCCGTTTACCGATAAAAGCAATACCCCTGATTGCAAGTATAGTAAATTTTCAATTAAATATAAAATATTTTTTGACTTATTAAATATACGGTACGCTCATGTTTTCGAATGTCTTTATGCGCTGAACAAGTATCTCAAAATGCATTTTAAAGTAGACGCTTTTGATGAAGGAACTGTGCGGGATTTGCGGTGGACTTTTCTAAAGTATTTCGCTCTTGATCACGTTTGGATTCTCAACCAACGCATCGAGGCAAACTCGACGGTCCTGCAAATTTGCGCGTGCGATTTTCACGGGGATCCTCTCATGCCGGAAACGTTGCCCAGTAGAATGGTTAAGCGATGCGGTTGGAGACAGTAACGGGCATGCAGACGCAATTGCCGCTGAGTTGATGATCCCGCTTGGCTGCCGGACGCGATTAATAGCAGGATGAGCGAAGCTCGCATTACAAAGATCAGAACCTGGTTGGCTTAATCGCCGCGACGACCAACCAATGTGCTCAAAACATTTTGCGGTAGATACTCTGTTCCCTATCAACAATAATTTTCGATTTTTCTGCCTCATGCGGGAAGCGCATAGAACCGTCGATTATCGAACGGCTGATTGTGGGTAAACATGCCATGAATGGCATGCAACAATTTACGCATGACAGCGCACACGCCCTGCAAAGGGGTTTTGCCGTGGGTGATCAGATGCTCGAAG
>JBDTHR010000062.1:0-18539 GCA_039936855.1 Nitrosospira sp.
GGGTGCAGGATCGCATTAACAGGCACGGCGCTCCTCCGCAAGTCTATTTTTCCCCATATCTGGCTGGCATCGGCTACCATATAGGCTGAAAATACTCACGAAAGTGGTTATGTGCCATGCACCCGGGCAGCTACGCTCCCGGTACCCACGCATAATTCGAAAAAAATCTCCCATCCGCGTTCAAATGGAATTCATGAAATCAGTTTTTTCTACTGTCCTGCTCGCTTTGACCTTCGCAGCATCTGCCGAAGCAGGTGCACTCGCATCCAGTGCCCAACCTGATTACGGAGATAATGCCGTGGATAGAGGAATGGCAACCGGCGATGAATACAATGATAATCGAATACAAGTCACTGAAATAAAAGAAATAGAACGAGGTCCTAATAGCGAGGCATTTGAAAGTGAAAGCCAGAGAGACAGCGGCACAGTTCAAAAAATAGCACTCGCGTCGACGAGCGGCGTACGATTAGCATCCCAGCATGGGGTGAGTAACCAGCAGCAAGCGGAGGTTTTATCCAATTCAACCGGACGTCCGAACGAAGATGTCGGGTCTTGCCCCGAGTGCCCTGAAATGATACCCATTCCGGGCCACAAATTTGCAATCGGGAAATATGCCGTTACTTTCAAGGGGTGGGATGCCTGCGTGGCGGAAGGGGGCTGCGGGGGTTATCAAGCTCCCGACAATGGCTGGGGACGCGGCAGCAGACCTGTGATCAATGTGAGCTGGGACGATGCCCAAGCCTATATACAGTGGATATCGGAAAAAACCGGAAAAGCCTACCGTCTACCGACCAGAGAGGAATGGGAAATCGCCGCGCAGGCGGGTTCAACCAGCGACTATTACTGGGGCAACGATGTCGGACGTAACAATGCCAACTGCGATGGCTGCGGAAGCGAATGGGATAACAGAAGAACCGCGCCGGTGGGCAGTTTCCAGCCCAATGCTTTCGGGATATACGACATGATGGGAAATGTGTGGCAATGGACGGATACCTGCTGGCAAGGCAATTGCGCACAGCGTATGTTTTTTGGCGGCTCGTGGAATCACAGGCCCCAGGATATGCGGGCTATCACCCGCAACTGGTTTAATACGAACAAACGCATGCGCTATCTGGGTTTTCGCCTCGCCATGACATTGCCTTAAAGTACGTAGCAGACTTGCAAAATCGTCTGGCCGGTTCATATTTTGCCGCTTTTCCGGCCAATAGAATAACTGTACCGTTAGTTTGCTCGCCTGATTTTCGCCCCCAACCGGGATAGCTTGTCCTCGATGCGCTCATAGCCGCGATCGAGGTGATAGATACGATCAATGATGGTTTCACCTTTGGCGATCAGCCCGGCTAACACCAGACTGGCCGAGGCGCGAAGGTCAGTGGCCATGACGTTGGCGCCATCGAGACCGGCCACGCCACATACCACCGCGGTGTTGCCCTCGACCTTGATATCGGCATTCATGCGTTTAAGTTCCTGCACGTGCATGAAGCGGTTTTCGAATATGGTTTCGGTAATGATTGCAGTACCCGTGGCGACACTGTTCAACACCATGAATTGTGCCTGCATATCGGTAGGAAACGCCGGATAAGGTGCGGTTCGCAAATTTACGGATTTTAATGGATTATTCATTTTCAAATATATCCAGTCTTCTCCGGATTCAATCGCCGCGCCAGCTTCCATCAATTTGTCGAGCACCGCGTCAAGTGTGTCGGAGCGCGTATGCCTGAGGTGTATCTCGCCGCCGCTGGCAGCAGCGGCGACCAGAAACGTACCGGTCTCAATGCGATCGGCCATGACACGATAGGTTGCACCGTGCAAGGCCTCCACGCCTTCGATCGTGATGACATCCGTGCCCACGCCATGGATTTTCGCACCCATCGCGATAAGACAGTTGGCCAAATCCGTTACTTCCGGCTCTCGCGCTGCGTTTTCGAGTATTGTCGTCCCATCCGCCAGGGTTGCCGCCATCATCAGGTTTTCGGTACCGGTGACAGTGACAATATCCATGACGATGTGCGCACCGTTGAGGCGTTTGGCCTTTGCATGGATGTAGCCATGCTCGATATCGATCTCCGCACCCATTGCCTGCAACCCTTTGATATGTTGATCGACAGGACGCAGGCCGATAGCACACCCGCCCGGCAGCGACACGCTTGCCGCACCGGCGCGCGCCAGCATCGGACCCAGTACGAGAATTGCGGCACGCATGGTTTTTACCATCTCATAAGGCGCAACGAGATGGGTTAGTCGCGCGGCAGTCAGTTCTGTCGTGTCGTCGTTCGACGCGATACCGATGCCCATCTGTTCAAGAAGACTCAGCATGGTCGTTACGTCATTCAGATACGGAACGTTCTCTATGGTGAGCGTTTCACCCGTAAGCAAAGAAGCGCATAGAATCGGCAAGGCGGCGTTTTTTGCACCGGAAATACGGACCTCTCCGAAAAGAGGCTCGCCGCCCTGTATGATCAGTTTTTGCATAGGCCGTTACTTATAAGGTGTGAGCAATACGTGCGCCGTTTACTATCGGAATTAGCGACAAGAAGTTTCTTGAACCCGATATCACGACAACATGGACTTGTGCGAAAATTCCGGTTACGTCGAATGATTTATAATATGCAATATGAATTTTTATTCCACACCTTGAGGCTGATGATAAGCTTATAAGTGCATTCTATTTTTTATTGGCGATGATGAGTATCGAGCTTGGGATTTTGCGGTTGAAATGTGCGGGAATTCCCGTCATCATATCGCAAAGCTGCCCTTCATAGTTCCAAATTTTCAAGCCTTAATCGCGAACCCACACCACAATCCGAGGAGATTACATGAAAAAAAAGACGATACAAACAACTGATGCGCCCCAGGCTATCGGCACCTATTCTCAAGGGATACGTGTAAGTGGCGGAGATACGGTTTATGTTTCGGGCCAGATCGGCCTGGACCCGCTTTCCATGCAGATGGTAAACGGAATCGAGGAGCAAATTCATCGGGTATTTTTAAATTTGAAAGCCGTGGCAGCGGCAAGTGGCGGCAGCCTCGGCGATATCGTCAAATTGAATGTCTATCTGATAGACCTTGCCAATTTCCAGAAAGTAAACGAAATCATGGCCAGCTACTTCGATGCGCCCTATCCGGCACGCGCTGCATTAGGAGTAGCGGCGCTGCCGCGTGGTGCGCTGGTGGAAATGGACGCGGTACTGGTATTGCCGGGGTGAAGAGCAACACAGAATGTACAACCACGCCTCATGCCCCTTCTCATCTGGGCAGCAAGACGGTGCAGGAGAAACTCGTCAGGCTGGGCATTGCCGATGAGTTCGATCTGGTGCTGCACTTGCCGCTGCGCTATGAAGACGAAACACATCTTTACCCCATCAATGATGTGCCTTCCAACAAGACAGTACAGGTCGAGGGCGTCATTACCCGCAGCGAGATCATGTATCGTCCCCGCCGGCAACTCGTTTGTCAGATCGAAGACGGCAGCGGCACATTGTTTATGCGTTTCCTCAATTTCTACGGTAGCCTGGCGAAAGCATACTCCACCGGCGCGCGAGTGCGATTGCTTGGAGAAGTTCGGGCAGGTTTTCTTGGCGTTGAAATGGTCCACCCAAAATGCCGACTCGTTGGGGAGCAGGAACCGCTGGCCGATGCGCTGACGCCAGTTTATCCCACCACTGCCGGACTCTCTTCGGAAACGATACGCAAGCTGATCCGTCGAGTACTTCAGCAGACCCGGGATGCGGGTAGTCAATGGGACTATCTTTCGGAAACGTTGCCTGATGCGGTATTAACGCATTATCGGCTCCAGGGCTTCAAGAACAGCGTCTTATTCCTGCACCAACCTCCGCCGGACGCGCCGGTCGCTCTATTGCAGGAACGCACTCATCCCGCCTGGCGCCGGATCAAGTTTGATGAACTGCTGGCTCAGCAGTTGTCCATGCGTCTGCATTATCGGCAGCGTCGCAGCGGCAGCGCGCCCGTTCTGTCCGCCAGAAACAAGTTGACTGAAGCGCTGCTGGCAGCGCTTCCATTCGAACTCACCAGCGGACAGAAAAAGGCATTTTCTGAAATCAGTCGCGATCTGGCTGCGGCCCATCCGATGCAACGGTTGTTGCAAGGAGATGTAGGAAGCGGCAAAACCGTTGTGGCGGCATTGGCAATGTTACAAGCCATTGAAAATAACTATCAGGCCGCACTGATGGCCCCGACCGAGATCCTTGCTGAACAGCATTATCGGAAACTTTCGGCCTGGCTTGCCCCACTCCTGGATCATCTGGACATGACGATTGCCCGGTTATCCGGCAACCAGAAAAGAAAACAGCGGGAAATCGTGCTGGCCAATATCGCGGAAGGTAAAACCATGCTTGCCATTGGCACCCACGCACTATTTCAGGAGCAGGTCGAATTCGTCAGACTGGGCCTTGTGATCATTGATGAACAGCATCGATTTGGCGTTCACCAACGGCTGGCATTACGAGAGAAAGGCACGAAAAGCGGCGCCAGGCCGCATCAGTTGATGATGAGCGCCACGCCCATTCCGCGCACCCTTTCGATGAGCTATTATGCCGATCTTGATGTGTCGTTGATTGACGGGTTGCCGCCCGGCAGAACCCGGGTCCTGACCAAACTTGTCGCGGATACGCGGCGCGATGAAGTCACTTCCCGTATCCGGGAAGCTTGCCGTGCGGGAAAACAGGCCTATTGGGTTTGTCCGTTGATTGAAGAATCCGAGGCTCTGCAACTCAAGACAGCACTTGAGACTTACAAAACATTGAGCCTGACTTTTCCGGAATTGAAAATCGGCCTGGTGCATGGACGACTCCCATCCCAGGAAAAATCGGCAGTGATGGAATCGTTCGCGCAAGGTGAGATTCATCTGCTGATCGCCACGACTGTTATCGAAGTAGGGGTGGATGTGCCGAATGCCTCGCTAATGGTGATCGAGCACGCCGAACGTATGGGGCTGGCACAGTTGCATCAATTAAGGGGCCGCGTAGGACGAGGAGCAGAAGGAGGAACATGCATATTGCTGTATCAGAAGCCTTTATCCGCAACGGCCCGTGAACGGCTCAAAATTATTTTCGAGCAAACCGATGGTTTTGAAATCGCGCGCCAGGATTTGCGCCTTCGCGGTCCCGGCGAGTTTCTCGGTGCCCGCCAAAGCGGTATACCCATGCTACGCTTTGCCGATCTGGAACAGGATGCGGATTTACTTGACGCGGCTCGGACAGCCGCCGAAGAATTATTGCGTGACTATCCGGAAGCCGCGAGACACCATCTTCAGCGCTGGATGGGAAGAAAAATTGAATACCTGCGGGTATAAAAAGAACCGGCATCGACGTTTGTGATTCAAGCTGCTTTCATGATTTAAACATGACGCCACAAATCGAGAACAAGGTGAACGGATATTAACCTGAATCCGGTGGTTGCCCGCCCATATAATAGATCAGTGTCATGATTGATAACACCATTTCATATTATGTGGCCCTTACTTTCCGGGTGGGACCGCTACGGGGTGAATTGCACCGTTTATGTGGCACATGGCGGCGTTTCAACTTCCTGGAATGGAACGGCCGTCGCGAAGCGGGGATCGGGCAGCGCAACGGACACCGCGATCGCGTTCTACGTGCATGGGAAGCCTGCATTCCGCGCCGTTGCGGCTTTACCTGCACTTCAAAACCATACACCTCCCCCAGCCCAACTACCGGATTCAGGTTAATGAATGGTTTTACAGATCAATAATCTAAATCTTCGGTACCCCGATAAAATACTTTGCCAGAACCTGAACTTGGCTATCAATTCGGGCGAATGCTGGGCGATACTCGGCCAGAACGGTTGCGGCAAGACGACCTTGATCCACGCATTGGCCGGGCTGAGCCGTACCAATGTAAGCGATGAGCCCCCGGTAATAGTAGCGGGAAAAACGCCGCAAGCCTGGTCCCAGCGCGAACTTGCCCGCATTCTGGGTGTTATGTTGCAGGAAGAGCCGGGCGAGTTCTGGGGAAATGTACTTGAATATGTGTTGCTTGGACGATATCCTCATGCGCAGAATATGCTTGGCTGGCAGGCTGTGGACCACGAAATCGCAAGTGAAGCCATCGAGGAAATGGGATTGACCGAACTCGCCCACCGTCCATTCATTACGCTTTCAGGTGGCGAGCGCCAGCGCGCGCGTATTGCTTTATTGCTTGCCCAGGCGCCACAATGTTATTTGCTGGATGAACCGCTGCAACACCTGGATCTGCGCCATCAAGCAAGTGCAATGAGACTGTTCAGCAAATTGGCCGTACAGGGCAAGGCGCTCGTCATGGTGCTCCACGATATTGGTTGGGCAAACCGTTTCTGTGATCATATCCTCATGCTGTTCGACAATGGCCGCACCATTGCGGGTACCGCTGAAGAAGTGCTTAACCGGGATAATCTCGAAGGACTTTACCAGTGCAGCATGACGGAATTCGTTCTCGGAAGCACGCGCCATTTTGTGCCGGAAACGATGCCGCGTGTATAATCCTAAATCCGGCAGTTGACCGCTTATTTTTTTGTTTAGCGCAATGATCCACAAAGATTTTTTGTATCACTTGGCCTTCACCTTATTAGTGAGTTCGCTACGGGGTGGATTGAACGGTTTTTGCGGCACATGGCTGCGTTGCAACTCCTTGGAATGGAACTACCATTCCGCGTCGTTGCGCGTTCCCCTGCACCCCAAAAGCCGCACACTTCACCCCGTCCAACTGCCGGATTTAGGATAATTCCATATCCAGCAGCCGACGGCGATTTTCAGCTCATCTTTTTGTGGGCACCATGTTCAGCAGCGTACTTTCTGCATCACTTAACCTCACCTTCTTGATAAGCTCGCCCCCGCGAGACTTATCCAGGGGCTTCCTGATTTAGTAATGATCCGTAAATTGCTCCGCCGCGTCTTCAGCCGCAACTCATCCGCTCCCGTCCCTTCTACACGCTCTTCTTCCGCCGGGCTGCATATCATTCCACGTGAACAACATGGCATTATGCGCGGCCACATCAACTCCTGTGCGCTCAAAGTCACATCAGGCCTGCAGGAAGCTGGATATTCCGCTTTCGTCGTCGGCGGCGCAGCACGTGACCTGCTTCTTGGGTTGGAACCGAAAGATTATGATATCGCCACGAATGCGACGCCTGAGGAAGTACGCGCCATTTTCCGCCGTTCGCGCATCATTGGCCGACGTTTTCGGTTGGTGCATGTGATGTGCGGCGCTGAGACCGTGGAGGTTTCCACATTTCGCGGGAGCACATCCGCCAGCGAGGATGACGGAACTGTAGCCGACGTCCATGCTGACGAGCATGGACGTCTTCTGCGCGACAATATATTCGGCAGTCAGGAAGAAGACGCCAAGCGGCGGGATTTCACCGTCAATGCATTATTTTTCGACCCTGTCCACGAAGAAATATGGGACTACCTGAACGGTTATGATGATATCAAGGCACGGCGCTTGCGCATTATCGGTGACGCCATGCGTCGATATCGCGAAGATCCGGTACGGATGCTGCGGGTGATTCGGCTTTCGGCAAAGCTCGGTATGCAGATTGATCCGGCTACCGCCGAGCCGATTGGCGATCTTGCTCCTCTGTTGCGAAATGTGCCGCCGTCACGGCTATTTGACGAAATGTTGAAATTGCTTCTATCCGGTCACGCGCTGGCTTGCGTGACCGATTTACGTAAACGCGGATTGCATCACGGCTTGTTGCCGATGCTGGACGTCATACTGGAACAGCCACTGGGTGAGCGCTTCATTACGCTCGCGCTCAAAAATACCGATGAACGTGTTCATCAGGAAAAACCGGTTTCTCCCGGCTTCCTGTTTGCAGCCCTTTTATGGCACGAAGTACTCACGAGGTGGAACGTTCGTCAAGCTGCTGGAGAAAAGTTGATTCCTGCCTTGCATCAGGCAATGGATGGCGTGCTGGCGGTACAAAATGGAAATCTCGCAATCCCGCGCAGGTACGATGCGATCATGAAGGAAATCTGGGCGATGCAACCGCGCTTCATAGGCAGGTCAGGACGCAGGCCGTTCCGTTTGCTGGAACATCCGCGTTTTCGCGCCGCATATGACTTCATGTTGCTGCGTTGCCAAAGCGGCGAGGTCGATATGGAACTGGGGGAATGGTGGGAAACGTTCCAGCATGCCAGTATCAGCGAACGTGAAGCCATGCTTTTCAAGGACGAGGCAAAAAAGAAACGCCGAAGAAGCCGTGGCCGCCGAACATCCGCCTCTGCCGATGCTGCGGACCCCGGCAATGCAGTTGCGAACGACGGGGAATAGTTAGATACCATGAATCGTATGGCAGATCGTCACGCCGTTTCCCAGGCATATATCGGATTAGGCAGCAACCTGGATAATCCGGCCTCGCAGATACGGAAAGCGTTTGAGGAACTGACGCGCCTTCCATCAAGCCATCTGCTGGCGCATTCCTCGCTTTATCGCAGCGCGCCGATGGGGCAGGCCGATCAGCCGGATTTCATCAACGCCGTGGCGCTGATCGAAACTGCGCTCGCCCCCCATGATCTGCTCAAGGCCCTACTTGAAATCGAGCATTATCACGGGCGCGTGCGTGAATATCTCAACGCGCCGCGAACACTTGATCTCGACATACTGATGTATGATGGGCTGCAATGGGACGAGGATTGCCTGATTCTGCCGCATCCGCGCATGCATCAAAGGGCGTTTGTGTTGCAACCACTTCAGGAAATTGCGCCGGACTGCCATATTCCCGGGCATGGTTTCGTTGCTGAATTACTGGCTGCGTGCGCGGGACAGCAAGTAGAACGAGAGCAAGTGCAGTGAAGCTGGAAGAATATCGCTATATCGTAGTGGAAGGGCCAATTGGTGTGGGCAAGACCAGTCTGGCGCGGCGTATCGCCAGCCACCTGGGCAGCGAATTGCTGCTGGAGAAGCCGGGAGAAAATCCATTTCTGGAAAAATTCTATGATGATATTCCCCGTCATGCGTTGCCGACCCAATTGTTTTTTCTGTTCCAGCGCGCCAATCAATTACAAGGCTTGGCACAAATCGATATGTTCGCCAAACCCGTTATCAGCGATTTTCTGCTTGACAAGGACCCGCTTTTTGCCCAGTTGACTCTGAGCAATGCCGAATATGACCTGTACCGAAAAATTTATCAACACCTCCAACCGGAAGCACCGTCGCCCGACCTGGTGATTTATTTGCAAGCGTCTCCCACGACGCTGATTGAACGGATAAAACGACGCGGCAGCGCTTTTGAAAACAGTATTACATCGGAATACCTGTTCCGGCTGACCGAGAGCTATACCCGCTTTTTTCATCAGTACGAAGATGCACCATTAATGATAATTAACAGCGAGAATCTCAATTTTGTCGATAGGCAGGCAGATTTTGATCTATTGTTGAGGCAGGTGGAGCAGATGCGTGGCAATCGGGAGTATTTCAATCTCGGGATTTAGTACGGCTGATAGCAATATCAGGTTATTTTTTATCGGCACTATCCAACGCACTACACAGGAGCTCAAGCATGCGCACCACACAGGACGCTTTACAGAAAATGCGGGATGACGGGGAAAAAATCGCGATCCTCACTTGCTACGATTCAAGCTTTGCGACGTTACTGGAAAACGCCGGTGTTGATATTCTGCTTGTGGGCGATTCGCTGGGTAACGTGCTTCAGGGAGAGGAGAGCACCCTCCCTGTTACGCTGGATGACATGATCTATCATACCCGTTGCGTCTCACGCGGTTCAACCAAGGCATTCATTATGGCCGACATGCCTTTCGGCACGTCCCAGGTAAGCCCCCAGGACACTTTCGAAAATGCAGCCGAACTAATGGCCGTGGGGGCAAATATGGTCAAGCTTGAAGGGGGTTCCGTCATGTCTGAAACCGTTGAATTCCTGACCCGTCGCGGTGTCCCTGTTTGCGCCCATATCGGCTTGACACCTCAATCCGTACACCAGTTAAGCGGCTATAAGGTACAAGGCAAGACTGACCACCAGGCAAAACAGTTGCTGGAAGACGCAGTTGCCCTGGAAAACGCCGGCGCCGCAATGCTCTTGATGGAAGTGGTCCCCGCTGAGCTCGCAAAAAAGGTTACCAAGAAACTGTCCATTCCCACCATCGGCATCGGTGCAGGGATAGATTGCTCGGCACAGGTACTCGTGTTGTATGACATGCTGGGGATTTATTCCGGCAAGAAAGCGAGGTTCATGAAAAATTTCCTGACTGATGCGAACGGGATACACGAAGCGGTTCAAAATTATGTCAGGGCGGTGAAAACTGGAGAATTTCCCGGACCGGAGCATGCATTCTGATTTTTGGATTGAAGCATGGAGCTTGTTGCCGATATCTCATCCTTGCGGGCGCGCCTCAGGCATGAATCTTCCATTGCTTTTGTGCCGACCATGGGTAACCTGCACGAAGGCCATCTGTCGCTAGTGCGTCTCGCACAACAAGAAGCGGATTTCGTCGTAGTCGGTATTTTTGTCAACCGTCTGCAATTCGCGCCGGGAGAGGATTTTGATCGCTATCCCCGGACTCTGATCGATGACTGCAAGTTGCTGGAAAATCTCGGGGCCGTCGATATGGTTTTTGCACCTGGGGAAAAAGATCTTTATCCGGTGCCGCAGGAGTTCATGCTGGAACTGCCACCGGTAGCCCATATTCTCGAAGGTGAATTTCGCCCCGGGTTTTTCCGCGGCGTAGCAACAGTTGTATTGAAACTCCTCAATATCGTGCAACCCCAGGCAGCAATATTTGGTAAAAAAGATTTCCAGCAATTGCATATCATGCGTGAACTGGTGCGGCAGTTAAATTTACCGGTGGAAATCGTCGCCGGAGAAACGGTACGCGCACCAGACAATCTGGCGTCGAGTTCTCGTAATCGCTATCTGACGACCGAAGAACGCACCGAGTCAACCCGACTTTATCAAGTGCTGTTACAGGTGAAGCAGGCAATAGAGAACGGTAACAGAAATTTTCACGGATTGGAGGAAAACGCAAAGAAATTGCTTCGCGAACACCACTGGAAAACTGATTACGTTGCCGTGCGACACCGCGACACCCTGGATCCGTCGTGCAAGGAAGATGAAAACCTGGTGATACTGGGAGCGGCTCGACTAGGCAAAACCCGGTTGATAGATAACCTCGAAATTTCCATCAAAAATTGAATGAAGAACATCAGTAAGGCGACTGATGTGTATGATCAACCTGCTACTGGAATTTTGTAAGCGGGTAACGACACGCCAAGACGGCTCAAACATAGGGTGGCATCGCCCCCTAGCAGCCTGTCGGACTTAAAGAAAATCGGCTGCAAAACGTCTGGCCGGTTCATATTTCGCCGCTTTTTCGGCCAATAAAATAACTATTGACCTTCAAAATCCTCAAAATCTGCCCTCACCCAGTCACTTTTTCGCTGCGATTCTTCAAGTCCGATAGGCTGCCAGCCAAACTCATTTCATACCGCCGCTATTACCCCTGGCGGCCAAGACTCTTTTGCAGACCTATATAATCTGTTGATTTTATGTATTTTTAGTTCGTCTCTATCTGGAGACAGATAATAACACATTATTATCAATGAGTTATAGTTAGACGCCTCCTTTATGTTGCTCACAGGCAACATAAAAATATCGTCATATTCTGGTTTTGCCCATTTGTTTTATATAACTATCTGTACAAGAAGGCTTAATAGCGCATGGCATGATAAATGCTTATTTATCAATTGCAGTACTGAAATCAAAATCATCTGATAAGTACCAGCCTGATCAACGCGTTTATCCTCCGGTTGGTGATGCGGACAGAGGAATAGAGACCAGCGTAGAACACCAAGGCACAATCAGCGGATTTTCCGCTAGAACATCGTCATCATAGCAGTGTGTTGAGCGAAGGATACACTTCGGCGGCACGGTTCAACACAAAGGAGTTCTCATTATGTTTCCACTGCACAGCCCGAAGCAGAATCGCATTCTCGCCGCCCTGCCGCGAGAGGATTATGGGCGGCTCTTCGTATTTCTTGAGTTCATTTCAATGCCGCTGGGGAAAATAATTCATGAACCGGGTTCGTCTATTACTCATGCATATTTTCCCACCACCAGCATCGTTGCGCCTTTGTATGGCGTGGAGAATGGAGCATCCGTACAACTTTCAATAATTGGTAATGAAGGGCTCACGGGTATTTCGTCTCTGTTGGGCGGCGGCAGCACGCCCGCCGGCGTGGTGGTGCAAAGCGCGGGTGAGGGCTACCGGGTGAAAGCAGGTGTGCTAAAAAAAGAATTCGACTTGAGGGGCAAGTTGCAGCACCTGGTACTCCGTTTTACCCAGGCGCAGATTACTCAAACCGCGCAGAATGCCGTTTGCAACCGCCACCATAATGTAGAGCAGCAGTTGTGCCGCTTCCTGCTGATGAGCTTGGATCGATTGCCGGGTCATGAATTGAAAATGACACATGAACAGATTGCGATCATGCTGGGTGTCCGCCGCGAAAGCGTTACTCAGGCTGCACTCAAGCTGCAAACAATAGGTGCAATCAACTACAGCCGGGGCCATATTACCGTTTTGGATCGTGAAGAGTTGGAAAATTCAGTATGCGAATGCTATGCAGTGGTAAACGGAGAATATGACCGTTTGCTATGGAAAGACACCTTTTCCTTTCCTGCTCAGCGGGCCCTGGATCAGGTTGTGCGAAACATGAGTCGAAACACGGAAGAAAAACTGCAGATTCCAAACTGAGGAGAGCCCCGGACTACTTCAGCAAAAAACAGGTTCGCCCTCCCTAACCTGTTTTAAGTTGAGTAGTCCGGTTTGTCGAGTAATAACAGGCAAGCAGGCAGCCTGTCGAACTTGAAAAAACTTGCAGCGAAAAAGTAACTGGATGAAAGCAGATTTTGGGGATTTGAAGGCCAACAAGTCGAAAAAAGCACCAGAATATGAACCAGCCAGACGCTTTTGCAGCCGATTTTCTTTAAGTCCCGCAAGCCGCTAACCTGTCATGAGTTCTCTGAGAACGTAAGGTAATATGCCGCCATGCAGATAATAGTCCACCTCAATGGCCGTATCGATTCTGCACAATAAGTCGATTTGCCGGCTTGAACCATTTCCATCGCGAATAACAAGGGTCAGATCCTGCTGCGGGCGGATATCTTGCAAACCCAAAAGATCAAATTGCTCATTCCCTTTGATGCCAAGCGATTGGGCGCTGTCGTCCCCTTTGAATTGTAACGGCAGTACGCCCATGCCAACCAGATTACTGCGGTGTATGCGTTCGAAGCTCCTGGCAATTACCGCCTTGACGCCAAGTAATTGCACCCCCTTCGCAGCCCAGTCGCGGCTTGATCCAGCACCGTATTCTTCCCCTCCAAATACCAGCGTCGGTACGTCCTCTGCCAAATATTTCATGGCTGCATCATAAATGCTCATCTGCTGAGTATCAGGATAATGCAGGGTTATGCCTCCCTCGCTGCCCGGTATCATCAGGTTTTTGATGCGAACATTAGCGAAGGTACCTCGCATCATCACGTCATGATTCCCCCGGCGCGCACCATAGCTATTGAAATCCGTTTTTGATACGCCGTTTGCAAGCAGGTATTTTCCCGCTGGTGAAGTGTCCTTTATAGCGCCTGCGGGACTGATGTGATCAGTAGTCACGGAGTCACCGAAAATACCCAGAACGCGCGCATTCCGTACCTCGCCGATCTGCCCAGGCTGCATGGAAAAATCTTCGAAGAACGGTGGCTCGGCAATATAAGTAGATTTCGGCCATGTGTATATTTGACCTGAAACAGATGAGATGTCGTTCCACAGCGGATGATCCTTGGTTAAATTGCTGTAGAGCCGACGAAATGTTTCCCCATTTGTAGCGAATTTCATCAATGCCTGGATCTCATCCTCGCGCGGCCAGACATCTGCAAGCATAACCGCTGTTCCATCCTCTGCGAGACCCAATGGCTCGGTCGTCAAATCCCTGAGCATGGTCCCGGCAATGGCATAAGCCACCACCAGCGGCGGAGAAGCAAGGAAATTTGCGCGGATACTCGAATGAATTCGCGCTTCAAAATTGCGATTACCGGAAAGTACCGCGGCGCAAACCAGATTATTTTCCCCTATCGCTTCCTCGATGGGTTCGGATAGCGGCCCTGAGTTGCCTATGCAAGTGGTACAGCCATAACCTACCAGATTAAAACCAAGTTTTTCCAGGTAGACCAACAAGCCGGTATCCCTGAGATATTCCGTCACCACACGCGACCCAGGGGCCAGCGAAGTCTTGATATGCCGCTTTACCGTCAGTCCTTTTTCTACCGCCTTCTTTGCCAGCAGGCCCGCCGCGAGTAGTACGCTGGGGTTCGAAGTATTCGTACAGGACGTAATCGCCGCAATTACCACATCGCCGTGTCCCAGATCAAATTTACCGTTCGATATGCATACCGGCGCTTCGTCGGCGTCAAGTATCGGGCGATTGTTTATCATCTCGGTGACATTTCTTTCACTCCCAAGCTGCAAGGGAATATCCTCCTTCCCCGCGACAACCACCGGGGCATCTCTTCCCAACTGCTTGTCATCGCAATCGCGCACCGGATGGCGCTGATCAAGATCCGCCGCGTCTTTACCATAACCGCTTTCTATGACGGATTTAGTGAAGAGTTCGGTAAACCTGGATTTAATGTCGTTGATTTCGATACGGTCCTGAGGGCGCCGGGGCCCTGCCAGCGACGGTGAAACCATACCCAGATCAAGTTCCAGCTCACGTGTGTAATCGATGTCTCCCTTGCGGGGTGTACCGTACATCTCCTGAGCCTGAAAATAAGACTGAAGCGCGGTGACCTCCTCATCGCTACGCCCGGTACCGCGGAAATACTCGATGGTGGCATCATCCACGGGAAAGAAGCCCATGGTGGCGCCATATTCGGGCGCCATATTGGCGATAGTTGCACGATCGGGCACCGATAACGACGCAGTACCTTCGCCGAAAAATTCCACGAACTTGCCCACCACGTGAGCTTTGCGCAACATCTCGGTAACGGTCAGCACCAGATCGGTGGCGGTGACGCCGTCACGCAAACGACCCGTAAGATTTACACCGATCACGTCGGGAGTAAGAAGATAAACCGGCTGCCCCAGCATCCCCGCTTCCGCCTCGATCCCACCAACGCCCCAGCCTATGACCCCGATGCCATTGATCATGGTGGTATGCGAATCCGTACCAACCAATGTATCCGGATACACCACGCCATCTTTCTGATGCACCCCGCGGGCGAGATACTCCAGATTCACCTGGTGCACAATACCGATGCCCGGGGGCACTACCGTAAACGTGTCGAATGCCTGCTTGCCCCACTTTATAAATTCATAACGCTCATTATTGCGACGGAATTCAATTTCCATATTGAGTTCGAGCGCCTGATCGTCACCGTAGTAATCGACCTGAACCGAATGGTCAACCACCAGATCAACCGGTACCAGCGGTTCGATAAGCTTAGGGTTCCTGCCCATTTTCTCCGCCACACCACGCATTGCTGCCAGATCGACCAGAAGCGGTACGCCGGTGAAATCCTGTAGCAGGATGCGCGAAACCACGAAGGGAATCTCATCCATCCGCGCCGCATTGGGTTGCCAGTTGGCGAGTCGCCTCACATGGCCTTCTGTGACTTTCTTGCCGTCGCAATTGCGCAAAACCGATTCCAGCACAATACGAAGGGAGACCGGCAGACGTGAAATCTTACCCACACCTGCTGCTTCAAGCGCAGGCAGAGAATAGAACTTGGCGCTCCTGTTCGTTGAAAGAGCAACTTCTTTTTGTGTATTGAACGGATTGTAAGTCATGAATCCTCCTTAAAAATTGCCATATCGATCGAGTCTGGAGCTGCGCAAACCATTCCCACCCGGTGGATCAGAATGCACGCCCCCCATGCACTGAGCAGGTCGTGTGCCGATCCTCGGTCAAGATCACTTGACGATATCCGTGTTATTTTTTTCCGCCCTATATTCTGCAATATCGGTTTCGATTACGCTCTTGGAAAAACTCTGATAGGCAAGCCCGATGCGTTTAGCCATTGTATCTGGGAAAAGATGGAAATCTCCTGATCTCAGTGCGGCGATTATACCTTCCGCTACGACGGACGAAGGCTCGGCGTTTCCACTCAATCCAGCCATATCAGACATGCCAGTAGCGATAAGACCGGGATGCACGCTGAGCACTGCTGTGCCCTGTTGGCCCAGCAACTCGCGCAACGCCTGTGTGAGAGAGTAAGTGGCCGCCTTGGACGCGGAGTGGGTCGCGAAATTTGGAGCGCATTTCAATGATGCGATCGAGTTGAGCTGAACGAACGCACCGCCGCCATTTGACTTGAGAATGGGGGCAAAGACTTGCGCCATGCGGATTAGCCCGAATACATTAACCTTCATCGCCAACTCGAGCGAATCTATTGCATCGCTATCCAGCGGGGTTGAAGCCGCGAAGAAAGCTGCGTTGTTAACCACCACCTGAACATCACGCGTTCTATCGGCCAGCACTGTGATAGTCTCAGGTTCAGCCAGATTCAACTGAACCGGTTCCACCATATCGCCATAGTGCTCGGTCAGGGGCACGGCAGAATCAAGGTTGCGAACCGCAGCATAGACTTTCGTTGCGCCATGATGCAAGAAAGCATCGACTATGGCGCCACCTATTCCGCGATTCGCTCCCGTGACAAGCGCTACCTTGCCATTGATGTCGCAGGTTATTTTCATTTTATGTATAACATTGGCTTGGCGTGAATCGATGCGGATCTGGCTAACCATGAGCACGCGTTCAATTGTATTCCGCTCAAACCCTTCCGAGCAGATCTTATTCAGAGATTCCCGTTTAGCGCTTCCTTAGGTCTCGCGACCTTGATCCGTTGACGCTCTGGACTCAGCCAACGCTTGTATCCGGTGGAACATGAGGTAAAGGATGAGTCTATCATCAGAGTCCAACGAAGAAATTACTTTCTCACGGCCATTAATGTTAGTGGCATAATTCGTAATGGTGCCTGAATCCGGAATATTGTCTAGTATGAAGGAGAGGATGGCGATAACGCAGTCGGGTTCGTGGCATGCCGCAGCCTTTGCCGCTGATTAGGATGCGACTCGTCGAACTTTCTTATAAGAACATTTTTTATGGCACGCGCTACGCTGGCTCTGTTACATGGTTTTCTCGGTTTCTCACATAGAGGGCCTATTGAATATTTTCGCGGCGTAAAGGAAACATTACGCGATATGCAGATTACGCCTCTCATCCCCGAAGTGCCCACCGCCGGCACCATAGCCGAGCGCGCGGAAACGCTTGCCTCAAAACTTCTTAGCGGCAACACATCCACCTTTGCCTTGGTGGCGCATAGCATGGGCGGTCTGGATGCCAGATATCTGATTACCTATCTCGATCCGGATTGCCGCATAAAAAGTTTGCTTACTGTTTCCACCCCGCACCGCGGCAGTCCATTGGCGGAATGGATGCTGGAATCGCGCGGGCCGATTCCGGCCTGGTTTCGGTATATTGGCCGCCCGGCGCTGGATGAACTGACCCCAAGGGCATGTGCAGCCATGTCTATCCCGGACCGGGAAGATGTGGATTACGCTTCCTATGCGGGTTTCCGCGCTGCCGATGAGCTTCCATTCTGGCTCAAACCCTATGGATGCATTATTTCCGGGGAAAACGACGGAATGGTTCCGCTTAGCTCCGCTCAATGGGGAAAATTTCGCGGCATCATGCGCGCGGATCACGTGGAACTGCTCGGGTGGAGCCTGAGCTTGCCCGACATTCGATCATCCAGGCCTTTCGACCACCTTCGTTTTTGGAGACGGGCAGCCGTCGAGGCTATCGCAGCGGCAGAGGAAAAAACATGGTGAAGGAGACGAGCATGGATCAAAACGAGGGAAAGAAATGGAACATGCCCTGGTACGACTGGTCAGTATTTGTGGTGCCGGGGGCGTTTATTCTCGGTCTTGGGCTCGAGTCTGCACTTGGATCTCCCACAGGCCCTGATGGGCTCGCGTACCGTGATTTCCGGGCTATTGCGCACTGGTTTGACCCGGTATTTTTTCAGTATAACCTCGTCATGACATTGCTGACGGTGCTGGTCGTGCCATCGCTTGCTTTAAGCTACATACAAACCATGTCGAATCGGAAGGAACAGCGATTGCAACGCGAGGTCCCAGCGGATCGCCGCGGCGAAATTCGCAAGCGGATGGGCCAGCGTGCTTCGTTTAGTACCTTTCGGGGGAGTGTCTGGCTAACCACGACTATCGTGCTGCTAGGTACCTCGATCCTGCTGCTGTTCAAACCCATTTCCTCAGCAGGCGGAACGGGCGTAGATTTCAGTCTTGGCGCAAACATGTTGACGATGGGGCCTTTCGCAGAATTATACGAAAGGGATCCGGACGCCTATTATTCCCATCTTATCCGAAACCAGATCGCGTTCCAGTTCGGTTTTCTAGGGGCATATGTCTATTTCATCGGCTCCGTAGTCCGTGCATATTTCACAATGGACCTGACTTCTCTCACTTTCGTCGATGGCGCCATACGCATGATCGTCGC
>JBDTHR010000063.1:0-8095 GCA_039936855.1 Nitrosospira sp.
GCCCGTTCAAACAACGTACGGTACTCGGCTTCTGTCCGTTCATGGGCGTGCAGGAAGAGCACCAGCATTTCGATATCGAGAAGCTTGCCCAGTGATGGTGCATTGCCTTCCGGGATCACCATTTCGATCACTAGCAGTTTACCGTTTTCAGTCATCGACCGATGGCAATTCCTGAGGATCGTCGTCGCGCGTTCATCATCCCAGTTATGGATAATGTGCTTTATGATGCACGCGTCGCCGTCAGCAGGTACGGATGCAAAGAAGTCGCCACCAACCGCATCACAGCGTTCCCCCACTCCATGCCCGTCGATAACATCCTTCGCGCCGTCGACGACGGAAGGTGCGTCGAAAAGTACCCCGCTCATCCGCGGATATTGCTGCAGTATCGAGGCGAGCAGCAAGCCATGCCCGCCGCCGACATCGACCAACCGGTTGATTCCGGCGAAATCATAAGCATCGACGACCGCAGCACTTGCCGCTGTGCTCAGACTTGTCATCGCGTCATTGAAAACCTGAGCAGGTTCCGGATTGACGCCCAGGTAATCAAAGAAGGCCTGGCCGTGTATCCTCTCGAACGCAGGCTTTCCGCCCTGGGCACTGCCGGAAAGATCGCCCCATGCGCGCCAGTGCCAGTCCGCCCCCAGAAAAATCGCAAAATCACGCAGGCTGTCGGGTGTATCGCCGCGCAAAGGTTCAGCCAGCGGCGTCATCCGAAAACGTCCGGTATCGTCTTCCGCAAAGATGCCAACGCTCGCCAGCGCGCGCATGATGCGATAGAGCGGTCGTGCTTCCATTCCGGTCGCTTGCGCCAGTTCGTCCGCGTTCTTCGCGTCATCCTTGAGTAAATCAGCAATGCCGAGCTTTGCCGCAACGGAAATTGCTTGTGAAGTCATGAAACCAAAGAGCATTTGCATCAATTGGGCTGACAGAGGAGCATCAGAGGCAGCACTTTGAACTGTATTTGACATTGTGATTTTCCTTTTGACTAAGCGGCACCCTCCGTATAAGGGCGCCAGCAGGTGATGGCTGCACAGTTATGTGATATCAGCCGAAAAAACAACCGTACTCATCGCTGTCAACGGCATCAAGAAGAGCCGCAAGCGTCTTGAATACACTATTTGGCTCGTAATTGTGCCACTTAAGGTCCTGGCGCATCCAGAACGCCTTCCAATGATTCCGTGTTCGTACGTACGTCGCCTTGGCCACAGGCAATTCCGTCTTCAGTGCCGGATTTTTCCAATCAGGCCGAACCTCGAAGATTTCCACGCTGTGGCCGGTGATGCGGTACGAGATATCGAGTTGATCACGAATATGAACCGGTGGTCGCCGGCGTTCCATGAACTGTGCAAGCGCCTTCTCGCAGCGTTCGAGTTCGATTTCGCTAAAGGCCATGCTGGTCGTTCTTGATGTATTTTCCGTATTTTTGAAACATATTCATGCGCTGCAATACCGTCGATTCATGGAGGCGTAGTGAAGTAGGCATTTCCATTACGATATTCATCGGTTTGATTGATTCGCCTGCTGTACTGTCGTTTCAGGAAACCTCAAATTTACAAATAGCAGCCAAATCCGCTTCTTCGGATTCACTTAAATTACGTTGACAGTACGCGCTCCGAGCCCTTGTGCGTATACGGTACCGAAAATCCATTGCTGACTAACCGCGCGTATTTGTCTACAATTGTCGCTAAAGTAGAGGAGCTTACATGAAATTAGTGCGCGCGCGAATTCAGAATTTTCGAGGTATCGAGGATTCCGGGGAGTTCAGCCTTGATGAGCATATAACCTGCCTGGTCGGTAAGAATGAATCGGGCAAGACAACGCTGCTGACGGCACTCTATCGGCTCAATCCCATCTTCAGGGATGCAGGTTTCCAGTGGCAAATAGACTACCCGCGACGCCACTTGTCGGACTACGAAGAACGCCACGGCGGCGAAGATGCGGATGTAATCACGACGTGGTGGACGATCGAGCCTTCCGAAAGACAGACTATAGCAAATGCCTTCGGCGCGCGAGCATTGCAGAGCGACGAAGTCGTGGTAAAAAAGGATTATGGTAACGCAATCCGCTGGACGGTCAGGTTCGACGAAGCAGCCATCGTTCAAAATTTTATTGATACGAGCAATCTCCATGATGATGAGAAAGCGCATATCGGTCCAGTTCAAACAATTGCGGAGCTGAAGGCAAAAACGGAATCGCTTCATGAATCATCACCTGGTAGATGGCAATGCATTCAGAAAATTGATCTTGATTTTCCCGACACCTCGGTTTCCCAGGCTATTGTAAAGCTGCTGGACCTGCCGCGATTCATGCTGTTCTCCCAGTATCAACGGATGCAGGGTCAGGTCAGCCTTGAACAGATTCAGCAGCGGGAATCAAGCGACACGCTGGAACCGGCGGACCAGGTATTCATTGCGCTCTGCAAAATGGCCTCTACCACGGTTGCGCAAGTTGGCTCCATTCAGGATTTCGAGAGCCTGGTTTCGCGCTTCGAAAGCGCTTCCAACAAGATTTCCGCTGAAATGTTCCGTTACTGGAGCCAGAACAAGTTCCTCAAGATAATTTTCCGGCTGGACCATGCTCTGCCGGGCGACCCGCCTCCCTTCAATAGCGGCCGCATCTTCCGGACTCGTATCCTGAATGAGCTTCACGACGTGACGGTTCCATTCGATGACCGTAGCACGGGCTTTGTCTGGTTTTTCTCCTTTCTTGTGCTGTTCTCTCAGATGAAGAAGCAACGCCAGGGAAGGATGGTGTTGCTTCTGGACGAACCGGGGCTGAGTCTGCACGGCAAGGCGCAGGCCGACCTTCTGCGCTACTTCCGGGAGCGTCTTGCGCCTGACCACCAGGTCATCTACACGACGCATTCGCCATTCATGGTGCCGTCCGATAACCTGCTCTCAGTGCGCACCGTTGAGGATGTGGTTGTTTATCATGAGGATAGGCAGCCGGAAGTTCAAGGTACCAAAGTCGGCAGCGACGTGCTCAGTACCGACCCGGATACGCTGTTTCCGTTGCAGAGCGCACTGGGTTACGAGATGACCGAATCGCTGTTTGTCGGTGAACATACGTTGCTGGTGACGAGACCGTCCGATCTTCTATTTTTGCGGGCGATGTCGGAAGTATTGCGTTCCCACAAGCGCATACCGCTCGACCCTCGCTGGACGATCTGCCCCGCTGGTGGTATCGAGAAAGTTAGCGTTTTCCTGAGCTTTTTTGGCGGTAACCGGTTGCATGTTGCGGTATTGACAGATTTTGCATCAGACCATGAGATGGTCGAAGACTTGCGTCGATGGAATACTTTGCGTGATGCGCATATTTTCACGATGGGCGCCTCGACGGGCCAGCAGGAGGCGGATGTCGAAGATATGCTTGGCGCCGGGCTTTACGTGGAGATCGTGAATGCATGTTACGGCCTTAAGGGGAGGCATGCGCTGTCTGCCCCTCCGGTTGGTGCGGGTGTGCGCATTGTTGCGTACGCGGAAGAACATTTTCGTACGCATCAGGATGTTGTCCCCGGCGTAATTACAAAGTTCGACCGCTACGCGCCCGCCGTTTATTTCACTGAGCATCAATCTGAAATCATCAAGAAGTTGTTTGGTGCGGATCTAAAGCTCACGCTCACCCGGTTTGAGAAATTATTTACCGAGTTGAATGCGTTGTTGCCGGAATAACGCGTGTCGATCGTGGTTCGGCGCCGTTTCATAAGAAGCCGGCCCGATGGTCTTTCCAGGTCTGGCTGTGGAGGCCTCCTTACGGCCTTCCCATCGGATTTCGGTACTTTTGTTCAGCAGGGATACTTATTCGGGACAATCGGGAATTCGGTATGGGCGAGGCAATGCGGTTAACCTTGAGGAAAGCAATGGAAGTGCCGTAAAATCAGGCAAACCAGCGTAAAAAAGCGGCTGCGGTCAGTGCCGTTACCCCCAGCGCAATGAGCAGTTTCCAGGCGGCGCGGCGTTGTTTTACAGTCCAGCCAGCGGCTCGGCGGAGGTACATCACGGCAATGCCCAAGCTGCCCACCGCGCACGTGATTTTGATCAGCAGCGCAGCAAACGCTATCCCGTGCAGGTCGGGCAGCTTTTCATAATAGTAATAACTGACTATGCCGAATCCCATGCCGCTTAATGCTTGAGCTGCCCAGGCTATTCCGACCAGCCAGGCAAACCTGCGCTGGATCGGAACGGGTTGCGCTGCCGGGTAGAGCGCAAAAATCGCAACGCCTACCACAGCAGCGGCGCCAAAATTGTGCACGAGTTGCACAATGGCATAGTTAAGGTTCTCAAACACGGTTATGTGGTTGACTCAACGCTGACGTTAATGCATTTCTGCGCCCCGATCGGTGTATGCGCCTTGTTGACCACCTTGATGCATATTTCGTGCTGGCCCGGCGAAAGCGTGCCTAGCGAGTGACTGCCCTTTAAGCCGCGTAACGTCACGGCTTCGTTACTGTCCAGGTAAAGGTGCGTGTGATCGCCTTTTTTCCCCAGCGACACCTCGTAGTCAACGTTGACATCTCCCTTCGGGCTAATTTTCGCGCCCTCCGGAGGTGATGAAATTACGACGGAAGCGTCGGAGGCATCGGCGGCAAATGAAACCGGGACATAGCAGCCAAGAACAAGTGAAGCTGCCAAGACGTAAGATATGCGCATCGTTATTCTCCTAGAGATATTAAATTGAATGACAGAAAAAGTCGGTGGAAATAATTTATTCAGCGAAAAGTCACATAAACCGGAAACTTGCAGAGTCCAGGCGAACTTTACGTTCTGGATTCTACCCTCGAAGCACCTTTCCGTGAATGGAAAAACCGGCTGGCCAGCTGAACGGCATGCATAGTCTAGCTCACAATGTCGGTTTTGCAGAGTTGCAGTTGCAGGAGATTTGAATGGTGGGTGAGCATTGTCGTGTGGCAGGCGGGATTGACTCATTGGTGGATATATCAATATATTGGAATTGGCAGCTCCTATGCCAAGAAGGAATATTCCGCAAAGCTTGTCTATGGATATGCCTGAATATGGCTGTCGAGTCGACTAAATACTTGTGATTACCGGCGGGAAGAACAAGCAAGCACCGCCGGGCGGGAACGATCAGAATAAGGGAATTTACAGATGCGTTTTATCCATGCCGCTGATTTGCATATCGACAGCCCGCTACGCGGCTTAAGCCGCTATGACGGTGCGCCTGTTGACCGTTTGCGCAATGCCACACGCAGGGCGCTGGTGCAATTGGTGGATCTGGCGCTGGATGAGCAGGTTAATTTCGTGCTGCTGGCGGGGGATCTCTATGATAGCGATTGGTCGGATTTTCACACCGGTCTATTTTTCCGCGAACAGATGGTGCGGCTGGGGCGCGACAATATCCGCGTGTTTATTGTGCAAGGTAATCATGATGCGCAAGGTGTCATCAGCCGCCAGTTGCCGTTGCCGGAAAATGTAACGGTATTTTCCAGCAAGAAATCCGAAACAGTGCAGATGGATAATCTGGCCGTGGCCATCCACGGGCGCAGCTTTCCGGATCGTGAGGTTCCGGATGATCTGGTGCCGCTTTACCCGGAGCCTGTACACGGTCTATTCAATATCGGCGTGTTGCATACGAGCCTGACCGGCGCCATCGGCCACGATACTTATGCACCGACCAGCGTGGCGGTGCTCACGGCCAAGGGCTACGACTACTGGGCATTGGGCCATGTACATGCCCGACAGGTCGTGTCCGAGAAAGCGCCTCGCATTGTGTTTCCCGGAAATTTGCAAGGACGTCACGCTAACGAAACCGGTCCCAAAGGTTGCGAGCTGGTCACGGTGGAGGCAGGCAGGGTCGAAGCAAGCTTTATTGAACTTGATGTTGTGCGCTGGCATCAGGTGACCGTGCCATTGGATGGTGTGGAAGATGTAGCGCAAGCGGCCGAGCAGGCACGAAAAGTGCTGGCAGCCGCCATAGCCGGTGCAACCACGCTCCTGCATGCTGTCAGGGTCAATCTGATCGGACAAACCCATCTATACGAGCTGGAAGCGAAGCAGCCGGGGACGTTGGCCGCGGCAGTGCAAGCTGCGGCACAGGATATTAACGACTGCGAAGTCTGGATTGAGCAAGTGCGCCTTGCCATCCGCTCGCCAATTGATCGTGCCCAGGCTATGGATGGTCAGGACGCGATTGCAGAGCTGGTTCGCCTGGTTGATGAGCTGGCTGCGGATGGCACGATGCTGGCGGACTGGTCCAGGCAGGCGCTGGGAGAGGTACTCGCCAGGCTGCCGGCAGAAGTACAGGCCGATGTGGCAAGTGACGGTCTTCCCCGTTTGGATGATCCGGCCGCGCTGCGAAACCTGCTGGCGGATGCCGAAGCAACATTGCTGGCTCGCCTGAACGTGGAGCGTACCGATGGACGTGGTGCCTGATGAGAATAGAGAAGCTGTTTTTGTCCGCCTTCGGCCCATTTACGGATCACGAGCTGGATTTCGCGGCGACACCAGCCAATTTCCACCTGATCTATGGCCCAAACGAGGCTGGGAAGTCGTCGGCACTGCGCGCGATGGGTGACTTGCGCTTTGGCATCCATCCGCGTAGCACAGACAATTTCATCCACGATTACAACTGCATGCAGCTCGGAGGCGTGTTCGCGAATACCGCTGGGGAGCGCATTGCCCTGGCGCGCCGCAAAGGAAACAAGCAAACACTACTCTATGCCGACCCGGAAAACGGCAAGCCGATCGGCATTACCCCCGTCGCTTCCGCCGTTGAGCATGCGCTGACCGGAGGCCTGGATCGGAAGCAGTTTGAGGTTATGTTCGGGATCGATCATGAACGTCTGCGCGAAGGCGGCAAGCTGCTGTTGAGCGCGGATGGCGAGTTAGGCTCGGCATTGTTCGAAGCCAGCGCCGGAACGCGAGGTGTAACAACGTTATTGGCTTCGCTACAGGAGGATAGCCGCCGCTATTTTATCCCACGCTCCAAGCAGGCCGTCCTCAACGAAGCCAGCCTCCAGATTGATGAATACAAGCGCGCCTATCGCCAGGCCTTGACCAGGCCGGCTGAATGGAGAGACCGCCAGCGCGCCCATGCGGACGCGAAGGAAAAGCTCGCTGAACTGAGGGACCAATTGTTTAAACTGCGGCGTAGGGAAAACGAGTTGACTGAACTGCGGGCAGTTCAACCCTTGCTGAAACACTATGATGACGCTTTGGCTGCGCTGGAGGACCTGGCGGAAGCTCCATTATTATCCGGCGATGCAAGAGAAAGCCGCCTCGCCGCCGAACAGTCGCTGAAAACAGCACAAAAGACTATTTCGCAAGCGGAAGCCGAGCTGGCGGAATATGCTCAGGAAAACGCGCAACTCATGATTGAGCCCGTCTTGTTGAGGCATGCTGCCGCCGTTGAGCGGTTGGTCAAAGACCGGAGTGCCGCGAGTTATACGCATGTTGAGTTACGCAAAATCCAGGCTGAGGCTGAGAGCACCCAACGCACGCTGGTTGCGATGGCATCCAGAATTGCGGGAGATCGCGCAGTGGATGATGTGTTGGCAGCCATTCCTTCTATGGCCGACAGGGTGATGCTGGATGAGAATCTTGTCCAGTGCAATACACTGGAAGGACGTTTGAGTTCACGGCAGGAACAGGTGACGGATATTAGGGAAAAACTGCAGCGGCAACCTGAAGGCAAAGAGCTGCCAACGGAAGCGGCTTTGAGGCAAGCAATTGAAGAAGCATTGCATACGGCACACGCGATAGGTGATTTCACCAAGCGTCACGAAAAGCTGCAGGGCGAAATAAAGGATCATGCGTTGTGGATGCGGCAGGGCTTGACTGACCTCGGGCTCTCTACCGTGGAACAACTGCAAGGCAGCCAGCTGTTATTGGCGGCAGATATAATCTCCGCGGAAAACGAGTTCGGTCGACTTGAAAATGAAATCAATCGCCTGGACAAGGAGGAAACCGACCTCAAGCGCGACCTGAAAGCTCAACAGCGGCGCCAACATGAACTTGCGGCGGCAGGTGAAGTGGTTACCGCACAAACTTTGCGCACAGCCCGGGTGCATCGCGACCATGGTTGGGATTTGATACGCAAGGCGTTTATTGAGCGTAGCGAAAATGCGGAATCGCTTGCC
>JBDTHR010000064.1:0-3163 GCA_039936855.1 Nitrosospira sp.
CTGAACTGTTCGGTATCTATTCCGTCCGGTAGAATCACTACACTGCGCGCGAATAATCTTTGCCGTCGTCTCGGGCAGCCTGTAGGAGGAGGTAATTTGGCGGGTTCCTGGCATTTCAGCGGCTTCAATTCGAGCAAAGTCAGGTAGGGCGCGACAAAGCTGCTTCCGAGCAGAGTGCAAACGATGCGATCGCCGCGCCGTGTTTCAAGCGTGCAAATCATTTCTTCCGATAATCCGATATTCATCACCGCATCCGGCGAGCGTAACAAAGCGTAACGCCTCAAGTAGAAAACAAGGCTGACGACCAGCATGGCGGACCCCGCCAGTTTGGCTGATACGGGTAATATCAGCGGCCATAACAGGCCGATCGCCGCGAAATGGGCAATACTCAGCATCGCGGCGAGGCGCCTGGAGGGTTTGAGCTGGACAACCAGAAGTGGGGGCAGAGACGGCAGCATGAAGTCAGCCATGATCGAATTATCTCATTCCTTGCGATTTACCGCTCATTCGGAGTGCATGCTTTATAATTAACGCTTTACACAGCCATAAATTATTTTGCATGAATCTTATCTGGCAAGCATATCTGCGCAGCCGTGGCGCCATTATCCAGGATGGCTGCGTTGTCGACTATGGCGACAACGCGGCCGAACTTGAGAGTGCCGGATCCGCAACCGTATTAAGCGATCTTTCGCACTTTGGCCTGATCCACTTCTCGGGAGAGGATGCACAGTCTTTCCTGCAAGGGCAGTTGAGTTGCGACGTAAGGCAGGTCAACGCTTCCACTGCTCTTTATGGAGGCTATTGCAATCCGAAAGGCAGACTGCTGGCGAGTTTTTTGATCTGGAGCCAGAATGGCAGCAATGACGGCGGTTACGTCATGCAGTTGCCCGCGGTGCTGCGCCCGGGTATACAGAAGCGTTTGGCAATGTACGTGTTGCGCGCTAAAGCAAAGCTTACCGACACCACCGATATTCAGGTTCGCCTGGGCGTGGCGGGAAGCCAGGCCGAGGCATTGGTGCGGAAAGTGGGTGAGGTTCCCACTTCCCCTCTTGGCGTGATTCATGGCGAAGCCGCGACCATAATACGCCTTGCGCAAAATCGATTTGAACTGGTCATCGTGCCGGAGAAGGCCCCCACAATATGGGAAGATTTGAGCAGGGACGCGGTACCAGCGGGCGCACCCTGTTGGGATTGGCTGGAAATCAAAGCCGGTATTCCCGTCATTACACCCGCGACTCAGGAGCAGTTCGTGCCGCAAATGGCAAATCTGGAGGCCATCGGCGGAGTGAGTTTTCAAAAAGGTTGCTACCCTGGTCAGGAAATCGTGGCTCGCAGTCAATATTTAGGTAAAATCAAACGTCGCATGTATCTTGCGAATATCCGGCCGGGAATGTCCGCAAATCTGGTTGAGGCCGGGGACGAGCTATTCAGCGCTGATATGGGGGAACAATCCATAGGCATGGTTGTCAACGCATCATCTTCCCCTGATGGCGGCTTCGACGTGCTGGCGGTTATTAAGACAAGTAGTGTCGAGGCCGCGCCTATTCACTGGAAATCCCTGGCTGGCCCATCGTTGGAAATCTTGCCGCTACCTTATTCACTAAGCTAAGGAACGGGACAACTTTATGGGTGTTTTTCATCATCATGCAACCGAGTCCCGCCATGAATTGGCGTGGATGGCTAAGTGGGATCTGCTGCCCAGACACCTGGTGTCACTATCGGCTCTTTTTACGGGCCGCGAACCGGTAAATACTTGTTGCCATATCGCATGGGCGTCATTCCTGGCGAAATTGCCAGGCGACAGTGCCCGGCAATTTAATTGTCAAGACCACACCATCAAATCATCCTCGTCGAGGAATGCCAGGAGTTCATCCAGCAAAAGGCGTCCAGATCTGCAAGGATATCTCAACAAGTTTTGCTAACCCCTATATTGAATCCAGTGTTGCCAAGACTTAGCCGACGTTAAAGCTGCTAGTGGGTGGGACAGATGGCCTATTGCAGATCAGCTCTGTTTCGTTTTTACTGTTCCCCTGACGCTAGCAAAGAGACTTAAACCTGAATCCGGTAGTTGACCGCTCATTTAATAGATCAGTGTTATGATTAATAACAATATTTCATATTATTTGACGTTCACCTTCCGGGTGAGGGCGCTACGGGGTGAATCGCACTGTTTTTGCGGCACATGGCTGCGTTGCAACTTCTTCGAACGGAACGGCGCCCCGAAGCGTTGCCCTAGGGGCCCCGAGAAGCGGGGGTCGGGCAGCGCAGGGGATGCCGCGATCGCGTTCCACACGCAAGAGGGCGCGCATCCCGCTTCGGGGTCGCACCTTCCTGCGGAAGGCACTGCTCCGCTCTGCGCGGTCGCATTCCGCGTCATTACGCCTTGCCCTTCACCCCAAAAACAGTACACTTCACCCCGTCCCACTACCGGATTTAGGTTAAATGTTCAGCAGTGAAATATTATCTTTCCGTTTCTGTATCTGGCAGCTTTTGCTGCCGTTTCTGTTAATGACATCCGCGGTATTCGCTGATGTGCTCGAGCAGCGCGACATTGCTTTTTACTATGGCAGTCGTCCGCCTGTCGAGGATTTGCGTCACTTTGACCAGATCGTCATACAGCCGAGCCAGATTTTGCCGCACGAGAAAGCAGCATTGTTGAATCTGGATTCACTGATATTTGCTTATGTTTCATTCGGCGAAATTGCACGCAACAGCGAGGACATAGAGCGCATCAAAACGGAATGGTCGATCGGCGTAAACCCGGCATGGAATAGCCTGGTAATGAACATGAACGATCCCGCCTGGCACGAATATTTGCTGGAGCACCATTTTGGCCGCTTGTGGCAGGATGGGTATCGTGCGTTTTTTCTCGATACCGTCGATAGTTATCTGATTGTGACGAGCGAAGGCAAGCAACGCGAGGAACAGGAAAAAGGACTGGTTGCGCTGCTTGCAGAGGTAAAGCGCCGTTTTCCCGGCTGCAAGCTGATCCTTAATCGGGGTTTTGAAGTACTGGACCGCGCCAGCCAATATGCGGACGGTATGGTAGCCGAATCGCTTTTTCACGGCTTCGATCCCGTGACGGGCAAACATGCGCCCACCAAGGAAGAAAACCGCGAATGGCTTCTCAACCAGCTCAAGCGTGCGCAAAATGAATTTCACG
>JBDTHR010000065.1:0-7376 GCA_039936855.1 Nitrosospira sp.
AGCGTAATTGGTGTGATTTCGAGCTTTGTCGCGATTGGAGGAGGCTTGCTGACGATTCCATTTCTTTCCAGATGCAATGTCAAATTGCAACATGCTATCGGCACTGCGGCCGCGGTAGGTTTCCCCATCGCTGTGGCGGGAGCCATCGGCTATATCGCTAATGGCATGGCACAATCACAACCGCTGCCGGAATATAGCCTCGGATATGTTTATTTACCGGCGTTGGGATGGATAGTGCTGGCCAGTACACTGACCGCGCCGCTAGGCGCGAAAACGACTCATAGCATGCGAACCGCTAAGCTAAGGAAGATTTTTGTAGTGCTGCTTTATTTGCTGGGAACGAAGATGTTGATTGGTTTTATTTAGCAGCCAACAAACTGGCGCTGCGTTTATTGTCACCGTTTTTTTTGCGAACGACGCTTCCTGCAACCTGTAACTTGTAAACCTGCAGCGCTCAGCGTCGAGCTTAAAATACCAGGCGCTTCAGCGCTTCCTCATATTTTTCGGCAGTTTTTGCAAGAATATCGGGCGGCAACGCAGGCGCAGGGGCTTTCTTGTTCCAGTCCCGGGTCTCGAGCCAGTCACGTACGAACTGCTTGTCATAGCTGGGTGGGGTTTTCCCGGACGCATACTGGTCAGCCGGCCAGAAGCGGGAAGAATCAGGGGTAAGCACCTCATCTATGAGATAAAGTCCACCTGTCTCGTCCTGGCCAAATTCAAACTTGGTATCGGCGATAATAATGCCTCTTGTTATCGCATAATCCGCTGCTTCCGTGTACAAAGCGATTGCTTTTTCGCGTACCTGCGCAGTCAGCTCCTTGCCCAGCAATTTTTCTGCTTC
This sequence comes from Nitrosospira sp., assembly GCA_039936855.1. GTDB lineage: Bacteria > Pseudomonadota > Gammaproteobacteria > Burkholderiales > Nitrosomonadaceae > Nitrosospira. The sequence goes on from JBDTHR010000065.1 coordinate 842, forward strand.
GGCAAAGGAAATGTTTTCGTCGTGCGCCCCCTGCGCAGCTTTGGTTGAGGGCGTAAAGATCGCTCCACCCGGCAGTCTGGCGGCTTCCTGCAACCCGACGGGGAGTAGAATGCCGCAGATTATGCCGGTATTTTTGTAATCCTTCCATCCCGAACCGGCGACGTAGCCCCGAACGATGGCTTCTATCCGCAATGGCTTCAGCCGCTTCACCACAAAAGCACGGTCAGCCACTTGTTCGCGCTCGCCCTCTGCTACAACAGATTCTGGTGAAATGCCGGTGAGGTGGTTCGGAATGATATGAGCAAGTTTTTCAAACCAGAAAGCGGATAACGCAGTCAGCAACCTTCCCTTGCCCGGCACCGGCGTCGGTAGAATCACATCGAATGCGGAAAGCCGGTCAGTCTGTATTATCAACAGTTTGTTTTCATCCACCGCATAGATGTCGCGCACCTTGCCCCGATGCAAAAGACGCAGACTTTGTATCGATGCTTCAAATAGCACAGGCTGATTACTCATGGTTGTATTTATGCGTACGCTATTTTCTTATAACAGCCCGATACTGGCATTCTAGCGATTGCTTGATTTCCAGCGCAAGCTGCAACGCAGTTTCAGTCGTTTCGGCGAGTACGGTATAGTGCCCCATTTTCCGCCCTGGCCGAGCGTCAAGCTTGCCATACAAGTGTAATTTGACGTTAGGATGCCGCCGCAACTGTTCCCATTCCGGCTCTCCCCGCTGCCATAGATCACCCAATAGATTCACCATCACCGCCGCCCCATGCATGGCGGTGCTGCCGAGCGGCAGGCCACAAAGCATTCTCACCTGCTGTTCGAATTGGGAGGTGGCGCAGGCATCAATGGTGTAATGGCCACTGTTGTGAGGGCGCGGAGCAATTTCGTTCACCAGCAATCTGCCATCGGCAAGCACAAAGAATTCCACGCACAATACACCACGGTAATCGAGTTTCTCCGCGATACGAATCGCAATTTCACGGGCTTTCTGAACGACGGTTTCCGATACCCTGGCTGGCACAATGCTGACATCGAGTATACCGTTACAGTGTTGATTCTCCGATACGGGAAAAGTATTTATTTCGCCATCAAATCCGCGCGATACGATAACCGACACTTCGCGCTCCAATGACAACATCTTTTCCAGCACGCATGCCGTCCGATTCGTTCCACTCAGCGCATGATCCAGTTCTATTGCGTTTTTTACCCGTACCTGCCCCTTGCCGTCATAACCGAAACGGCTTACTTTGAGAATGCCTGGAAATAATCCAGGGAACAACTCTGGACGCTTGTGGAGTGATGCCTCATCCAGATTGAGCGATTCATGCAATTCATATGAATTCTGTATTACCGCATACGGCACGACTGCCAATCCGTTAGCGGCCAGAAAATTTTTTTCAAGAATGCGATCTTGCGTAACCGCTACACTGTTTGCTGCCGGGCTGACCACGCAGTGCTCAGCCAGTATTCGAAGGGATTCAGCGGGGACGTTCTCGAATTCCGTGGTAACACCCGCACAGGTCGATGCGAGTTCACCCAGCGCATCGGTGTCGAGATAATCTGCATGCAAATGGCGGTCAGCTACGCTGCTCGATGGGTTCCCTTCCGCTGGATCAAGCACGGTGACGCGGTAGTCCATCCTCTGCGCAGCCATGATAAACATGCGGCCGAGTTGGCCACCGCCCAGAAGGCCAAGCATCGCTCCCCGCCTGATGCTCATAATGAAGGTAGTGTCGTTGCCGCGACCGTAGCTGCCTGCGTTTCGCGAAATGCGGCAAGACGCACTGCGAGTTTTGTATCTTCCACCGCCAGCAACGCAACGGCAAACAATGCCGCGTTGGCTGCACCGGGATCGCCTATGGCGAAGGTCGCGACAGGAATACCCTTGGGCATCTGCACAATGGAAAGCAGTGAATCAAGCCCTTTAAGCTGCCTGGAGGTAACCGGTACACCCAGCACCGGCAGGATAGTTTTGGCGGCAATCATTCCAGGGAGATGGGCCGCGCCGCCCGCACCGGCAATAATACACTTGAGCCCACGCTTGATCGCAGTTTCCGCATACTCGAACATGCGATCCGGGGTACGGTGAGCGGAAACCACCTCGGCCTCGTAAGGCACATTGAACTCGCTCAATATATGGGCCGCATGCTTCATGACTTCCCAATCGCTACTGCTACCCATTATTACGCCAACCACGGGGTTATTCATTCAATGCCCTTCATTTCAATCGCGGGGATGTATTTTTCTGGATGCCGCGCCTTCCCGATCCTCCAGGTCTTCCAGGTAGGGATAACGCACATGTCCAAAACGGATGACCAGAACCGCCAACGCGACCAGCACAATCGAGCCGGAGACACCAAGCAGCCTTATATTATCCATCTCCTTGATATCCACTATCACGTATCGCGCCATTGCCACTATTGCGATGTAAAGAGGGAATCGTACCGGCAGCTTGCCGGACTCGAAATATAACCCCACCATGGTCAGGATTTCAAGATAGAGAAACATCAGCAGCAGATCGGCAAGCGTAACTCTGGCGTTGTGTACCATCAGCATGGTTTCCTGATAACCAGCGTAGATCGTCGCCAACGCGATAACGATGAGTCCTGCGGCTTCAAAGAGTCGAAGCGTCCGGCGGGAATAAATAGTGGTGCGGGGATTCAGCATTTTATTTTTCTGTCAGCAATTGCCAGCATTCGAAAGCAATACTACCTCTTCCAGATGACAATTCCAATTTTGGACGTCAATGTCGATTGAAACGAACGGCCGTTATTACAGCAGTTCTATGGCTTTTCACAGTATTTTAATCCTTCAGGCTCAACAGTAGTGCGCTATCCACCCAACCGGTGACAGGCGGATCCCCCTGTAGCACAGTAAATGGTTGGGTCGGTTCGCCCAAATCCGACAATACTACCGCCGCTCCGCTAAAATCCTGTAGTCGAGTGTAATCGCTGATCGTGATTATCGTATCGAGCCCTGCGGCGAGCGATGCTCTCAGCCCGTTTTCGGAATCTTCTATCGCCACGCATTGCTGAGCGGCCAATCCCAGTTGATCAAGTACCCAGTGATAAATATCCGGTGCGGGTTTTTTTCCGGGAACAATGTCTCCTGCACCAATAACGTCGAACCAATGGGGGGAATCCTCTCCCAGCGTAGATTTTAAAAGTGCGGTTACGTTTTCCGGTGTCGTGGTAGTCGCAATAGCCATTTTTATATTCGCATCGCGCAAGTCATGAATCAGGCGAGCTACACCAGGACGTAGCGGAATTCCGCCGTTTTCCAGCAAGTTCACATAGTGCTTCGTTTTCACCTTATGCAAGTTCGCAATCCAGTCATCAAGCCCGCTTCTGCTCAGCTCCGCAGATGCGTGGCTTTCCATGAAATGCCGGATGCGCTCTTTGCCGCCGGTTATAGCGAGCAGCTCACCATAGAGTTCGACTTCCCATTTCCAGTCGAGGCCGAACTCTTCGAATGCAGCGTTGAAAGCGAGACGATGCCCGTCACGCTCGGTATCGGCCAATGTGCCGTCAACGTCAAACAGTACCGCACGAACCGCGCTATTCATCGCTATTTTTACCTCCACCTTATCGCTTTTTTCGTTATTCTTTGCCATGGGATGACATATTTCATTCATCGTGCTGCGCGACACAACTGGCGCGCTGTAACCGATCCGCTATCGCCATCCAGCCTGGTTCGTCCAGAGGCGCCTCCACCAGCAGGTGGTCGAACCGTTCGTGATCGAACCGGCGCAACGTGCCATACAACAGGCGACCGTATCCCACTGGTTCAGCAGGCAGGGAAAAATGGACGGTATTTTTGTTTTCCGCATGATCCATTTGCTGGTCAGACCATGCTATTACGGCAACACGTAATCCTTTCGCCCCAAGTTCAAGAGTACGATGGGATAGTAATTCCGAAGGCCAAAGCTCCAATGGCGTTTCCGGCGCGTAATGAGACCTGAGCGCACCGGGTACACGTACCGCGTGCTTCTCTTGTCCGGATACTATCACCCTGTCTTTCAATACCTCTGCCAGTGCTGGCAGAGGAATGCCGCCCGGCCGCAATATAATGACCGTCTCGCCGTCAAAACCGACAATTGTACTTTCCAGGCCAACTCGGCATGGACCGCCATCCAGAACCATATCTACCGCCTCACCCAGTTCTTCCCGCACATGCGCTGCCGTTGTAGGACTTATACGTCCAAACCGGTTTGCAGAGGGTGCGACAAGGGCTTTCTCCGGGCCCAGCACGTTCAATAGGGCAAGTGCGACAGGGTGGTCCGGCACCCGCAATCCAACCGTATCCTGACCTCCCGTCACACCTTCCGGCACATGATGGCTACGCTGCAATACCAAAGTCAGCGGCCCCGGCCAGAAGTTGTCGGCCAGTTGCCAAGCTTGTTCTGGTACTTCATGCGCCCAGCGGGACAAGCCGGATAAGCCCGCGAGATGAACAATGAGCGGGTGATTCGTAGGCCGCTTTTTGATCTCGAATATGCGTCGCACAGCGGAAAGGTTTGAGATATCCGCCCCAAGCCCGTAAACCGTTTCCGTTGGGAAGGCCACGACTCCGCCTTCCTTTAGCAGCGCAGCAGCGGCCGCAATCCGACTATGTGACTGCGGCGTTATCATCTACGTATCATTTGCGCAGACAGCACTGCATGATCGGAAATTTTTGACCAGGGATGACCCTGATGCACATGGGTCTTCTCGATGTGAAAACCGCGCACATAGATACGGTCAAGACGAAATAGCGGTAATACAGAGGGAAAACTGCGCGCCACTCTCCCCGCCGTGAGTTCGAATGCTTCTACCAGGTCAAGCCGTTTAACCAGAACCCCGCTGGCCAATTCACGCCAATCATTGAAATCCCCGGCAATAACCAAGGGTGCATGCTTCGGAACCAGCCGCTCGATTTGCTGTTCCAGCGCTTGTAATTGCTGTGATTGGCCGCGCTTGAACAGTCCCAGGTGAACGCATATGCAATGCAGGTTTTCCGGCCAGCTGGGAAGGGCGATCTCGCAATACAGCAGGCCGCGGCTCTCGAAACGATGCGCGGAAACATCCACGTTATCCCAGCGCACGATGGGATAACGGCTCAAGATAGCATTGCCGTGATGTCCTTCATCGTACACGGCATTTTTTCCATATGCAAAATCCGACCAGATCGAGTCTGCCAGAAACTCGTATTGAGGATTGTGGGGCCAGTTGTCGAAACGCGCTGCGTGCCCCTTGTGCTGGCCGACCACTTCCTGCAAAAAGATGATATCCGCATTAAGCGCCCGCAAATTATCGCGCAGTTGATGCACCATCACCCGCCGGTTGAACTGAGAAAAACCTTTGTGAATGTTATAGGTCGCAATATGCAGCTTATCGAGCATATAATGAATGTTCGGGTTAAGCCGGAGCTTTACCCGGAAGCGTGCCTGGACATTCAAGCGGCATATCGGTTGCGAATATCGGATTTGGATCAACGGTGGCGAAACGGCATGCTTCCATTATATTGAAACCTCCAGCATCCGCTCCAGTGCAAGCTTGGCAAGTACCGCTTCGGCAGCCGGCACCTTGATCTGATTCACCGCTTTGTCCGCGACCAGGTTTTCCAGCGTCCATGCCAGATGTTGTGGATCGATGCGGGCCATGGTGGAGCACATGCAGATTGTCGAGGCCATGAATTGCACTATTTTCCCTTGGGGCTTGAACTCTTCCGCAATACGGCTGACCAGATTCAGCTCCGTACCCACCAGCCAGCGGGTTCCCGCCTCCGCTTCGCGGATAGTCTTGATGATGTACTCGGTAGAGCCAACAAAATCGGAATTTTTACACACCTCGAAACTGCATTCCGGATGTGAAATTACTTTTCCGTCTGGGTGCTGATTGCGGAATCGCAGTATGTGCTGCGGCTGAAACATCTGATGCACCGAACAATGTCCCTTCCACAGCAATATTTTTGCTTTCCTGATTTGCTCCGGTGTCAGCCCACCCAGTGGCTCATCAAAGTCCCACACGGCCATCTCATCCAGTGGGATTCCCAGCTTGTGGCCGCTCCAGCGTCCCAGATGCTGGTCCGGAAAAAATAGTACTTTTTCGCGACGCGAAAAAGACCACTCCAGAATCTTTGTCGCATTGCTGGAAGTACAGACGATGCCGCCGTGTTCGCCGCAAAAAGCTTTTAGATCAGCAGCCGAATTAATATAAGTGACGGGTGTGATCGCCTCATCAGGCTCGAACACTTCCGATAGCTCGCGCCAGGCACGCTCAACCTTGGAAAGACTTGCCATGTCCGCCATCGAACAACCGGCCGCAAGATCAGGCAGGATGGTTACCTGTTCCGGCTTGGAAAGGACATCCGCCACCTCGGCCATGAAATGCACGCCACAAAATACCAGATAATCCGCTTCCGTTTCCACGGCAAGGCGCGACAGCTTCAGGGAATCACCGGTGAGATCGGCATGCTTATAAACATCCGCACGCTGATAATGATGGGCGAGTATTACGACACGCTTTCCGAGTGCGGCTTTAGCCTC
>JBDTHR010000066.1:0-9278 GCA_039936855.1 Nitrosospira sp.
TCCCCGCCAGAAACGCCTCGAAATTTTCATATCCTTGTCCGGCCCGGTTCTGCCAGTGAAACTGGATTCCGTGCCGTAAGGTCATGCCCGCCTCTTCCATTTCGCGCGCTTCATATTCCTGCGGAAAGAGGCAATGAAATGACGATATTCCCTCCCCGTCGCTGTCTTTAATCATTTTCATTGCAGCCGAGACAAGCAGGGCACGGTGCTCCGGCGTCTCCGCGAGCAACCTTCGCCCTGTTACCGGGCTGAAAGGTACCGCACTCAACAGTTTGGGATAATAAGGGTAGCCATAGCGTTGATAAGCATTTGCCCAGGCCCAGTCGAACACATATTCACCGTAGGAGTGGCTTTTCAGGTAAAGCGGCAGCGCACCACGCAGGATGTTCCCCTCCCATAGCGTGACAAACTGCGGTAGCCAGCCCGTTTTTTCCGAGGCACACCCCGTTTCATGCATGGCGGACAAGAACTCGTGCCGCAGAAATGGATCGTCCCCGGTGAGCGCATTCCATGCCGGAACAGAAATGCCGGCAAGAGAATCGACTATTTTTATTTCAAATCCGGCGTTCATGCGGGATTGTCGCGCTTGCCGGCCTTAGGCGCAAGGTGGCTCATTCTGGTATTATTTGACCGATTGTCAACAGAACTCAACCGGCTGCCACACCATGAAGCTCGCCATTGCACAAATCAATTGCATAGTTGGCGACCTGAGCGGCAATATCCGTAAAATACATGATTACGCCAATCAGGCAAAGAAGGCGGGTGCGCAACTGGTTATCACACCCGAGATGGCGCTGTCGGGCTATCCGCCGGATGACCTGCTGTTGCGGGCGGGATTTCTCTCCGCGTGTGAAGGTGCGCTTGCAGAACTGACCAAGGAAACGAGCGGGGTGACACTGCTGGTTGGGCATCCCCATCTCAAGGATAATAAGCTCTACAATGCGGCTTCGGTGATACGCGATGGTGAAATTGTTGCGACGTATCTCAAGAATCTGCTTCCCAGTGACCGTGAATTCGATGAACGGCGTTATTTTGAACCCGGCGCCAATCCCTGCATATTTGAGCTGGATGGGGTAAAGTTCGGCATCAATATTTGCCAGGATATCCGGCAAGAGAGCAGTGCCACCCGCGCCAGGGAGGCGGGAGCAGACGTGCTCCTGGTACTGAATGCTTCGCCCTACCACATGCGCACGCAAGCCGTGCGCTACCAACTGGTACGGCAGCGCATCGGCGAAGCGGGGCTTTCCGCCGTTTATGTCAATATGGTAGGCGGACAGGATGAACTGATTTTCGACGGCGCTTCTTTTGCCATGAATAGCAAGGGCGAACTGACTCATCAATTCGATGAATTCAGGGAAACGCTCGGCCTGATCGAATTGCAAAACGGGATCCCCATTAGCGGCTACATCGCGGCTTCCAATATCCTGGAAGCAAGCGTTTATCAGGCGCTATGCCTTGGCGTGAAGGATTATGTGGGAAAGAACGGCATACCCGGTGTCTTGCTGGGCCTGTCCGGCGGCGTGGATTCGGCGCTCACGATGGCGATTGCAGTCGATGCCCTGGGCGCCGATAAAGTGAAAGCGGTAATGATGCCTTCACAATTTACCGCCGATATAAGCTTAACCGATGCGCGGGTCATGGCCCAGGCGCTGGGTGTAGACTACAGTGAACTGCCTATTGGGCCGTTATTCGGCAGATTCATGGATACGCTGGCCAATGAGTTTCCCACGCTGCCCAGCGCAACGCCCAGGATACGACCGAGGAAAACTTGCAGGCGCGGGTACGCGGCACATTGTTGATGGCACTATCGAACAAGTATGGCTCGATCGTGCTTACCACCGGAAACAAGTCCGAGATGGCAGTAGGCTACTGCACTTTATACGGCGATATGGCCGGCGGCTTCGCGGTACTGAAAGACATCAGTAAAACCATGGTGTACCGGCTTTGCCGGTACCGCAACAATTCAGGTAATGTTATTCCGGAGCGTGTCATCACCCGGGCGCCTTCGGCCGAATTGCGCCATGACCAGACCGATCAGGACAGCCTTCCGCCTTACGATGTGCTTGACGCTATCCTCGAAGCTTATATGGAGCAGGATTTGTCGTTGCAGGTGATTCTCGGCATGAACTACGCCGAAGCCGACGTACGGCGGACGGTGCACTTAATCCGCCAGAATGAATACAAACGCCGTCAGGCACCGCCCGGCATCCGCGTTACCCAGCGCAGCTTTGGCAGGGACTGGCGCTATCCGATTACATCGAGGTATCAAGATGAATTTTAAAAATGGTGCGCGTGAATTCCGGTTATCCGGACTTCATGAAGGTTTTCCGAATTTATAACTACTTCAATACAATGATCAAACAACTTGAAGCATGACTGTAATACCAGTCTCCATGAATATCTGCTCAAAGGAACGTACCGTGAAAAAAATCGAGGCTATCATCAAACCTTTCATGCTCGACGAAGTGTGCGAATCACTCAATGAAATCGGCATAACCGGACTGACCGTTACCGAAATCAAAGGCTTTGGCAGACAGAAGGGCCACACCGAACTCTATCGAGGCGCCGAATATGTCATAGATTTTCTGCCCAAAGTAAAAATTGAAATAGTCGTGCTCGAGAGACTGGTGGATAACGTTGTCGAGACCATCGTCAACACCGCACGCACCGGCAAGATCGGTGATGGCAAGATCTTTGTTACGAATATAGAACAGGTAACGAGAATACGTACCGGGGAAACAGATGAGGCAGCGATTTGAGCGAGGGGGGACTGGCATAATGGGCAGCAGTAGCCGACGTCCATATGGACGTCGGCGGAAAGAATCGTGAAGATTTTTCCATTTCTGAAAAAGTAAATTTATGTGGAACCGGTCAAGCTTGCTGACGCTGCCTGCGCCATCGGGTTTCCGGTCGAAAGGATACGATCCGGCTGTATTCCTTTCATAGCTTTTCATGCCTTTCGTATCTCCAAATACCGTCCTGTTTCGGCTATCAGGCTCCTTCGGCGTGATGGAACTTCAGTCGCGAAGCGTTATCTCATCGACATGAAAATACGCCATGTAACGGCCATTTTGCCAATATTGTTTGCGTTGAATGGCTTTGCCAACGAATTACCTGAGCTCGGCGATGTGTCCAGGGCAACGATGTCGGCGCATCAGGAACGGGAGCTTGGCCTCAAGATCATGTCCGAGATCCGGGCTGACAGCAGCTATATGGAAGATGCCGAAATAACGGACTACCTTGCCAACCTTGGCCACAGGCTGATTCTCGGCTCGAATGAGGCTCATCCCGATCAGGAGTTCGAATTTTTCGCCCTTCGCGATCCGACCATCAACGCATTCGCGCTTCCGGGCGGTTTCATGGGCTTCAATAGCGGGCTTATCCTGGCGGCGGAAAGCGAATCCGAACTGGCGGGCGTCATGGCGCATGAAATAGCGCATGTCACCCAGAAGCACCTTGCTCGCATGATCGCCGCGCAAAAATACAGTATGCTGACGTCGCTGGCGGCGGCAGCTCTCGCCATCCTGGCGGCGCGTACCAATTCGCAGGCAGGGCAGGCGATTCTGGTTGCATCCCAGGCACGCCAGATCCAATCGCAACTGGACTTTACGCGCGACCACGAAAAAGAGGCTGATCGCATCGGCTTCAACATATTGGTCAGTGCGGGATTCGATCCACATGGGATGTCGTCTTTTTTTGAACACATGCAGAAGGCAACCCGATTCTATGAAAATGGTGCCCCTGCATATCTGCGTACCCACCCGATTACTTATGCGCGGATCGCGGATATCGACAACCGCATCCAGGAGATGCCTTACCGGCAAGTTCTCGACAGCCTGGATTTTCGGATGGTACAAGCGAAGCTGCGCGCTTCCATCGACGAGCCCGCGGATGCGATACAACACTTCGAATCCATTTTGCGGGACAGGCGTTATAGCAATGAGGCTGTGGAGCGCTACGGGCTTATCAACGCCCTGCTGCGCGGACGGGATTATCAGCGCGCGGACAAGGAACTGGAGCGCCTTTATGAAACTTTACAGCCGGATGCAATGGAAAAAGCGCTCAAAAACCATCATCTCGGCGCATCCATTCAAATCGAACGAAAAGCGCCGCCTTCCAATGCCATGATCGAGACCCTGGTGGCGCGAGTCAAACTTGCTGTCGGCCGAACCCAGGATGCCTTTGACATCTACCACGCTGCGCTGCAAATATTCCCCCATCACCGCGCATTAATCTATGACTATGCAGACGCGCTCCTGCGTAACAGGGGCGCCGATAAGGCGCTCAAGTTCGTCAGCCAGCAATTGCAGTTGACTCCGAATGACATACGTCTTTACAAATTACAGGCGCAAAGCCATGTAACGCTTGGCAGTGTGATGGCAGCGCATCGCGCGCAGGCTGAAATTTATTCACGGCAGGGTAATTATCATGCTGCCGTTGAACAACTGCTGATCGCGTTGCAAAACAGCGACGGCGACTTCTACCACAACTCCAGTGTAGAGGCCCGCCTCAGGGAGCTACGCGAACTGGCTGCCAACCAGGACAAAAAGAAATAGGGCTACTCGTCTGTTTTCAATGCGGCCCGGTATCGGTTTCCGTCTGGTTCACAACACGGCGTGGCCAATTTAGGGGAAGCAGGAAGGCTTCAGGACGAAACCGCTCCCCTGTATCCGGGTGACGCACAGTGCGCTTGACGACGAAATCGAAGAGCAGCGGGTTCTTGCGATAAATCTCGTTGAGCCATTGCCGCTCGTCTGCAGTAATGAATCCGTCGCGTTGCAGTGCGCGCGTCTGGATGACAACGTTGAGGCCGACGAGCGGATAGTCGCTGCCGTTGATGAGCCGATGGTGTAGATCGGGCCGCTCCAGCAGATGCCGGAGCGGCTTATCGAGGTGGTTAAAGTATGTAATCGCCGAAATTTCCGCGTAAAACAGTTCTCCGTATGCCGGTTCATTCATCAAGCGCATCAACAGGTCGATGCCGGGCACGCGACTGGAAGCGGATGATGAATCCGAGGCGTGAGCCGGCTCATCGATATCACGAAACGAACCGTTGCTTGCTGCATGCAATGCGACGACGGTCACACCGTGCTCAAGCGCACGGCGCAGGCGCAGCGGGTTGCCCAGTTCCTGATCGGCAGCCTCGACCGCATGCTCGTCACCGGTATGACTGAGCAGGATCATTTCGTGCACGCGCATCGTGCGATAGAACGCATCATGTTCCGGATCAGCGGGGTCGATCTTCATCGTGCTGGGCAACCACTTTACATACCGCACACCGCGCCCGGCCCAATGATGAAGCTGCTCGATTGCATCCGATCGGGCAGGATGAATCGAGATGACCGGAACGAAATTGGCAGACGATTGCTGCACGGTTTTCCAGACTGACTCATTGGAGACATGGATCGGCGTTTGGTCCGGCTGTGGAGTGCCTTCTGCATCGTGTTCCCGATCGAGAGCGTAGAGGAAAAACGACGCGCCGTCGGGAAAGTGCGCGACCAACCGTTCAAGCCGTTCAATGTAGCGCTGTTCGACATCGCCGCTCCATACGACACCTGCCCCGCTCATAAAAATATCGGTGCGAAGCCGACGCATGGGATTCGACCACGACCGCCAACTGGGATGAACGTCGCGGGAAATGTGATGCACATGCGCATCGGCAAGACGCGACGGGTCCAGATCAATAAACGCCGTGTCGACCAACGCGGCGGCTTCAGGGCTCAGCGATGCCCTGATATTATCAGGAACGGCATCAAACGCGCCGCCTAGCCGATTGATCAGCAGGTGACAGCCGCCCATAGCGGCAAGCAAGATAATAAGCAGTGTGCGCACGATCGCACGCCGTAACCGGTCGCAACTTACGTCAAAGCCACGGTCTTCATCCACAACGGCGGGGTCTGTGATTATGATTCCCACATTCTCCGTTGTTATCCGGGATTGACCTGCACCCGCTATTAGCTTCATATTTCGGTTTGCCGGCAATTGTTCACTATGGATTAGGACTAAATCAGAACGAAAGATGGCTATGAAAAATCTCTCTCACCCCGACTGATGGCAAATATCGCCGAATTACTCACCGAACCACCGCAGATCAAGCATGTAGCTTTAATCGCTGCCAAACTGCCTCACTAAAACGTGGAGCCGGTAGCGCGGATGAAGCACGGCGGAATCCGCGTTGCAATCCATCCGGCTACGCTGACCGAATTAGAGAAAATTCGGGGGTCAGTACGCGAAACGGGGATTCGCGCAAGAACTCTATGAATTGTGGACTGGGAAACACTGGAAACAATGGACCGACTTAAGGATTCCTGGAAAGGTGAACCAGATCGGATGTGCTCATGCAACCCAGCTTTAATATTGATAACGTATTTTATCAATATTAGAGGCTGCGTTAGTTTTACTCCAACTCAACACATTCTGAAGCCAGTAGCGAAGTGGTTTAACTCAGATTCGTGCGAACCTGCGCCATATTATTTTCTGGAAGGAGTCGGAGACGATGAAACGCACCGCCCGGTATTGATCAGGACGCGTTGTACGAAGGCTTCGAGTTCAGGCGGCGGATCGGCCTCGTAAGCCACGCACTTCTTGTAGGCGGATAACGTAAAGCATATGGAGGTTGTAGTCGCGTCGTGGAGACGCGTCGCCTGCGTGCCGACGCTGCCATCGTCCTTGACGAATACCGATCGCGGCGGCAGCAGCCGCACCGGCAGGTCGAAGAAGCGCATGCGGTACAGCGCGTTTACCATGTCCAGCAGGCTGTCGTGGTCGATGCGAAAACTTTCCTGGCGCCCCTGCCACTGGCGCATCCCCTCACCGCTGCCGCTAACCGAGACGCGCTGCGGCGGCAGGCCATGGGCCGGCTCCCGCTGTACGCTGATGTCGACTTCGTCGAGCCGGTAGGCCAGCGGCGGCCACGCGGCGGCGGATGACGCCGCCCCCGCCACTGCCGGACCCGTCATCGCCCCAGCGGCGACCACGAGCAACAGCGCAAGCCGCGCTGCGACGAAATGCCGCCGGCCGGCATGGGTCCGGGGCCGAAGGTTGCCGCAGACCACATGCATCAGGCCCTGCGCCGGATCAGTCCGAATCCAGCCAACGCCGCCAGCATCAACAATATGGTGGACGGTTCGGGCACAGTGTTGGGGTCGACGTCCAGGCGCGTGTAACCGAGGTCTGTCAGGATGCCAACCTCAAGGCCGCTGTAGTTACGCGCCTCCTGCGGGCCGTAGTCGCGTAAGGGCTTCATCATGTAGTTCATCGCCGCGTTGGGGACTGAAAACGTGGCTTCGTCCAGGTGGCTCTGGTCCGGATCGGCAAACAGTGGTGCTGCGCTGCCATAAGCGGCGATAGCGTTCGCACCGGCGAAGCGGCCTCCGTTGCTTTGCGCGTCGCTGACAGCTGCCTGATCGACCTCGTAAGTGGATGGATTGATCAGCGATGTGCCGTTCCCGTCGGTCAGGAATTGGTCCCATTTGGACCAACTTCCCGCAGTGTTAGTGCCGTCACCCCCTTGACTGAACCGGTCCGATGCTGGCGAGCCGCTGATTTCGCTGCCGAATCCAAGCGCGTGCGTGAACTCGTGAAACAGCGCGGCGTAAAAATCGAAGGTCGGGTTCGGGCCGCTAGCAACCGCAGGGGTGTTCGGATCCAGTTCCCAGGCATCGCCCCAGTTGACGTCGACGTTCCCATCCAGGGCGGCTCCATTGATGTCGGTGCCATTGATCAGCTTGTTCCGGATCACTTCGCCGGCGCCGAACGTTCCCGGTTCAGCCACGAAGTTGGACGATGCCGACGCGAGCGTCGTCGATGTGATGTCATCGGTGCTCGTCACGGCGAAATTAAGCACCGCTGAATTGGTGAAGTAGGTGGAGAACAGGCCCGAAAAGAGTGTGCCGGCCGTATTCAATGCGTTCTGCCGTGCGATACCGTTTGACGGATCCAGGAAACCAACGCCAGGCGCGTTGTCTGAATAGTCGAACGTGAACATGATTGCAGCGTTGGCAGGTACAGCCGACAGCAGGCCGCCTGTCAACGCCACAGCACCAAGAGCCGTCCGAATCCGGGAAGAGAGTGTGTTCTGCCGCATCAACATGGTTCTTGTTTTCATTTTTGGTTGTTCTCCTTTAATTGAATAGCTGTTTGACATATTGATTGAGTGGTTTACAAAGACGCAACGAAAAGCAGGCAGAAAGTCGCTGTTAGTCGCGCCGTTTTAAAACCGACATTTTTGTTGCTGAAATGCTACGACAGAGTATTACCGCGTCCACGAAAATCCATTCCTAGGCATAGAAAAGCCCAACTCGTTCGGGTTGGCCTTTTGCCTGTCAGACTGATCTTCTCCTACGCCCAGCGACTAGCCCTAATAACCCGAGATGTTGACCGTGACGGGTATGGAAATGCTCAAACTAAATTCATAAATGTTTGCGTAAATTATCTCGACAATACAAGCTAATTTTTAGCATCCGCAGAATAATTAAATTACTTGTAAATCGTTGCGGCTTAGTGCTTAAGAGTCTAGGATCTAGTGGTAATTATTAAAAAAACTAGTACCTAAGTACTATGTATATAAAAAACAAGCATGAATTATGCCAGCTTTTTATATACAGTCTAATCAGTAGGTTAATAGTATAATCTTTTGAAGTGCGAAACACGGTGTAATAATTTTCGACAAAATGAACCGCCCCGGGTTTTGAGGAGGCTCCAACATCTGAGAGAATGGAGCTATGAATAAATCAAACAAGTTTTCCCCTGAAGTGCGTTAACGTGCGGTACGCATGGTGCATGAACACCGTGGCGAGTACTCTTCCCTGTGGGCGGCCATTGAGTCCATTGCACCCAAGATTGGGTGTGTGCCACAGACCTTGCATGAATGGGTGCGTAAACACGAGATCGACACGGGCATGCGTGATGGCGTAACCAGCGCCGAGCGCGACCGGGTAAAGGCGCTGGAGCGCGAAGTTCGAGAATTGCGCAAAGCCAACGAGATTCTGCGACTGGCGAGCGCTTTTTTCGCCCAGGTAGCGCTCGACCGCCGCTTCAAGTCTTGAGGAATTTTGTCGACCGACATCGGCATACCTATGGGGTCGAGCCAGTCTGCAAGGTATTGCAGATTGCCCCGTCAGGCTACCGGCGCCACGTTGCGCAGCAAAAAGACCCTGCATTGCGCAGCGCACGTGTCAAGCGTGATGACAGGCTGAACCCAGAGATTAAACGCGTTTGGCAAGCCAATATGCAGGTCTATGGCGCTGACAAAGTCTGGCGGCAACTGAACCGTGAAG
>JBDTHR010000067.1:0-2836 GCA_039936855.1 Nitrosospira sp.
ATGGGGTTTAATTTTCCGAATGCAATAGGGTCTGCATCGTGTCTCTGGCGAAACATAAGTCCTCCCACGCCTTTGCTTTGGCGGACAATGTCCTCAGCAGATAGGCGGGGTGATAGGTGACAATAACGGGAATACCCGAATGCCGGTGCAATCTGCCGCGAAGGCTGCCGAGATTGGCATCGGTTTGCAGCAAATTCTCCGCCGCGGCTTTTCCGAGCGCAATGATAAGCCTGGGCTTGATCAATTCGATTTGCCGCGCAAGATACGGTTCGCATTGATGCGCCTCATCGGAGGTGGGGGTTCTATTGTCGGGAGGACGGCATTTTACGATATTGGCGATGTAAACATTCTGGCCGCGCTTCAGATCAATCGCCACCAGCATATTGTCCAGCAGCTTTCCTGCCTGTCCGACAAAGGGCTCTCCGGTAGCATCCTCCTGCGCACCGGGCCCTTCACCCACATACAGCCAGTCGGCGTTATTGTCACCTATGCCGAATACGGTGCGCGTACGGGACTGAAACAACGGGCAGGCAATACAACCCTCAACGCTGGCCTTAAGTTCATCCCAGCCCATCCGCAAAATTCGCGTGCGCCTGTCTTCCTCTGCACCAACATGGAGATGGGGAACCAACTCGACGGCGGCCTCGGCTTTCTCAGCAGAAGTGCGACCATGCACCGCAGCCCGGGTACGCCACAGTGGCGTCAAGCCCAGTTCTTTGAGTATGTCCTTGCGCCTGGCCCGCCTGGCAACAGTCATAACACCAGTTCCATAACCAATGAATCTTCACGCCCACCCATCGCAGGGTAATAATCTTTGCGCTTGGCAATCTGCCTGAACCCGATCCGTTTATAAAGCCGGGCAGCGATATGATTGGATTCCCGCACATCGAGGTACATCGTCGTCGCATGCTGTTCCCTTGCGATGTGGATGAAATGCCGCAGCAATGTTTCCCCCCAGCCCTTCCCTTGCGCACCGGCTGCAATGCTAAGGGTCAGCAGATGCGCCTCCTGCGCTCCAATCGTCATCACGCCGTATCCAAAGACGTCTCCTTCCTGTTCCAAGACAAGGGAATAATAACCGGACTGGAGCGAATCGCTGAAATTACCGCGTGTCCAGGGAAAAAGAAAAACCTCACGTTCGAGTGCGACCACCATATCCAGATCTGCCGGAACCATCCGTCTTATCTGCGGCATCTCCTGGAATTGCGCACTCATCGCTCCTTCTCCTTCAAAGCTACTCTATTACGAATATAAAGTGGCACAGCATCGGCAGGGTCGATACCCGGCCCCTTTCCGAATTCCGCCGCCGCCAACTGAACTATGGCGCGGGCATTCGGCCTGACGCCACTGATAACGTGGCCGATAGATCCATGGTAACGGCTGCTCAGTACTTCCCCATACATATCAAAACCGCTGCCACAACCTGTCCAGCCGTCTCCCGAAACCAGGGGCGCATTGTGCGGCAAGCACAGCGCCGGTTCGCTGACGAGTAACCATCCGCCCATCGTTCTCTTATACGCGGCATGATATACCTCGCTCATGCGGGCATCGAGCGCTGCAATTAAGCCTGCAACTGTCCCTTTTTCCCCAACATCCTGCGCCAATGCTTCCAGGGTGCATATATTGAATACCGGCAGATCTGCACCAAGAGCCAGACCTTGAGTTACGCCGCACGCAATGCGCAAACCGGTGAAGGATCCCGGCCCCGAGCCGAAAGCGATGCCGTCCAGTTGCCTCAGCGTCAACCCAGCCTCGTCCAGCGTGCGCCTCACCATGGGTAGAACCAGTTCGGAATGACGCTGTTCCGCAAGAACCTCCTGGTGCAGTATCTCGCTATCCCGCAATAACGCAACCGAGCAATATTCGGTAGATGTATCGAGAGCGAGAATTTTCAAGGTAGAATTGAACAAATATTAAGTATTATATGAATACAGGAGAATACAAGATCCTGCCGACGAAAACTTCTGTTGAAATGGGGTTGTCAATTGATGAGCAGCTCTTAACTTGGTTTTACTTTACCACCATCGCACGGAGGAGTCATGAGCATCACGTGGATTTTGGTCGAAAACGCAAGCGCAGCATATCTTTACGCAAATTACGGACCCAAAAAAGGACTACAGAAACTCAAGGAATTCAGGCATGATGCCAGCAGGGAAAAAGGGCAGCATCTAGTTTCCGACCGTCCCGGACACAACAAGAGCCACGGCAATGGCTGCGGCTCCTATATTTCCTCCACTCGTCCAAAACGGCATGAAGCCCGGACCTTCGCCTGCCAGTTAGCCAGGGAACTGGAACATGGCCGCACCACCAATAGTTATCAACGCCTGATCCTGGTTGTGTCAACTCCGTTCATGGGCCTGATCAACAGCAATCTGGGCAATTACGTACAAAATTTGGTAAGCGATACTTTTGAAAAGGATTACACCAGGGCTAGCGAGAAATATCTGACAAGACATCTGGAAAGCTGCATCTATCTTTAATCATAGAGGCACTGAAGAAACCCATTACGTCGGGTTAGCCGATGCTGCTGACCCGACCCGCTCTTTTTTATTTCTATTCTACTGACATATTCGATAGTTTCGAGTCTGATAGAGAAGCTCTATTGAAGGTAGGGCCCAATAAGCAAAGTACATTTCGCCGCAGGAATTTTCAACAGTAGTGTCATGCCTGATGTACTGCCAAAATCAGGGTTTGTTCAGAATTTCACAAAGGCCAACAGCCTATCGGTGTATAAACCGAGCCGTTACTGGCCTGCTCCGATTTGATCAGTGTCCATTCCCGCACCCGCCAGGCTATCGGCTTAACCAATTCAGGCAATACCGGACAGAAGGCATTC
>JBDTHR010000068.1:0-8800 GCA_039936855.1 Nitrosospira sp.
CTCACATTGATGTTCCAATGCTACCGGCGGAAGAGCGGTTATCTTTTTTGCACGGTCAGAGTGTTTCGCTGCAGTCGACTCTGCGCGCCGCATTGCCATCGCCGCATTTTTATCTCGCACGGCTGAGACTGCCGCCAGCGCAGCCATCGCGCCGCGCACGGATTGGATATCGACAGCGCATTTGTCGTTGGCTGCCGATAACACGGCATTACTGGAGTTGAGCCGCTCTATCTCCGATGCGGATCGCCAGTTGCTGACTGCAAACCCGCCACTGAAGGCAAGAGCGACAAAAATTGCGAGAACGATTGCTATAATCGCTGGACTACTGATCATTTATGTTTGCCTGTAAGAACTGTTGAGAGCGGGCAATAAAAAACCCGCACGAGGCGGGTTTGCTGGAGTCAGAATACTGCGTAAGCGCAGGCACTATTTCAAAGAACGCGTCGATTAAGCGAAGAGCGCTGCGCCGTATCGACGTACAAGAATTTTTTCAATGTTATTGCCCTTGGGGACAGGCAAAAAAACCGCCTGAAAGCGGTCAATAAAAAACCCGCACGTGGCGGGTAGATACAAGCATCGCTATACGCGGGCTTTTAGTTTTAGTGATCGTGGACGGAAATACACAATATGGAAACGGATTATACAGCGTTACCGGTCGTTGTCAAGAGGTTTTTACATTAATGTGTATAGAATGGAAAGCCGTTATTGCAGTATCGGTTTGCGCTAGGCAGCGCCGGTGGAAATTGTTTTCTACCCGCGCAAAATTGACTCAGCTACAATGAAAATTGATTTTTTTCGCACGGCTGCTATAAATAAAAGCGGTCGGGGTGGCTGGCTATAACGATTCAACCGGGTCCCGCCTTCGATACACATACTTTTTTTGAGATATCCGTGATCAAACTTCTCGTAGCGCTCTTCATATTCGGTCTGGCATGTTCGGGCCACGCGCCAGCACAGGAATGGGGGTCTGAAAGCCTGGACGGCGCAACCGGCTTCCCTGCGGACATGTCGCAGGACACCCCGTTCATTTATCCCCCGATGAATAGCCCGCTTGCGCCTTCGGCAGCGCCGCATAAACATGACCAACACCTTGATCGATCTTCGCCTGGCAGGCCGGTCGTGGTGTTGCCCATACCACCGATGGGCGGCAGTTCCGGCTATAACAACATGCATGGGTTCCAGCATCCCGGCAGCTATATGCCGCCGGATACGCCGCTTCACAAATTTAACGGTTATATCGCTTGCGATCCGCCTGATCTGGCTGGTGAAGCGGCGGCTGTGGGAACCACGGCAGGTGCGCCAGCACGGCGTTTGGTCAAGATCACATCAACACGGTCTCTGGCTGCACCCGGTTATCAGCAACCGTGCCCGGTCTATACGATAAACGGCGAGATGCCAAAACACCAGAGTTACACCACCACAACCAGGCCCTCGGCCCCGAATGCGCCGCAAACTACGCGATAAGGAGAGCGGTGATGCGAACCACAAGTCTGAGAGAGCTCGACACAGGGAAGGAATTTCGCGCCTGGTGCACCGCTGCCTGCATGAGTCTTCTTTTTATGTCCGGCTGCGCCAGTTTTCAGGTCAGTGTGCCGGACTCCGATCCCATTCAGCCAGAAGGACAGGCTGAGAGTTATCAAAAAAAGACCATGCACGCTTATTTTTGGGGATTGATGCTCGACCCCCAGGTTTTTGCAGCGGAATGCCACGGCCAGGGTATCAACGATGTCGTGGTCTACCAAACGCTGGCGCATGATCTTGCCGGAGTTCTCACCCTGGGTCTCTGGATGCCGACAGAGGTGGGCTTCCGCTGCAAAGCGCCGCCAACAAGGCCGGGCACGCTCCCTGTGCCGCGAAAAAGATCACGTAACGTTTCTTGATAAGGAAGCAGGAACATGCCCAACGGACGACACGAAAATAGCTCGGATGGACGAATCTTCTTCCGGCCCACCATTCTGGAAACCGGACGGCATGACTCTTTCAGGCAGACGCTCGAGGGAGAGTATGTCTTCCGTATCGACCGGGGCGGCAAGCCGCCCTTCGACACATACAACGAAGCGACAAAGGAATTGCAGGACATCATCCGGGCTTGCATTCGGGATGGAAAATCTCTGCGCGCACACGGCAGCCTGTGGTCGCTGAGTACCGTCGCCGTCACGAATGGGCGGCTGATCGATAACACCGCGCTGCGGCTGGCGTTCGAGGTCCCGGATGCGCTGACCGATTCGGGGTATGCAGGAGATGCCGCGAAACTGCGCTTTGTCGAATGCGGCAACTCGGTTGCCGCGCTGAACGAATATCTCTTCGCCAGCGGCCTGTCGATCAAAGGTTGCGGCTCAAACAACGGCCAGACCGTCGCTGGCGCGATCTCGACGGGTACCCATGGTGGCGCCTACAATTTCGGCGCGATGCAGGAAATGGTAGTCGGCATGCACCTTGTCACCGGACCGAACAAGCAAGTCTATCTGGAGCGGAAATCATATCCTGTGATGCGACCCGCCTTTGCGCAGAGCATAGGCGCGGAATTCATACAGGACGATATGCTTTTCAACGCTGCGCTGGTGAGCCTGGGTTCCTTCGGCATTATTCATGGCATCACGATCGAGACGCGCGCGCTTTTCATACTCAATGCAATCCGGTTTCGGCATCCATACGATGCTACGCTCAAGGCCGCGATTGCCGCCTGCGACCCGACTCTGATTCCCCTGCCGGCGGTAGCCAATGGCGTGCCCAAGGACAATCCCTACCATTTTGAAATATTCTATAACCCCAACGAGGGCACACCCCCCGCTGAAGCCATCGTTCTCGTAATGTACGAATCGGCCTATGATCCGGCTAACTACACACCGCCGGAATGGAACGCCGGCGAATCCGGCCTGGGCGCCTCGGGCCTTGACATAATGGGCGCGCTGGTAGGGAAAATTCCCAGTCCGCTGAATAAACTCGCGCTGCCATTGCTCAACAGCCAGGTAGAAGCGGAGTTCTCGCCTTATTTCAAAAAGGCGATTATTCGCGATCTCTTCCGAGGCGAGAAGACTTTGGGAAAAACCCTCGGCTGTGGTATCGGAATGCCTGTCTCACGCGCAACCGAGGCAATGGAAATTGCTTTAAGGCTCTACAAAGATGCAAACGTCGTCCTGCCCCTTATACTCTCGCACCGTTTTGTCAAAGGCACACAGGCACTACTCGGATTCACCCGCTTCGATACCACGGCAGTCCTGGAGATGGACGCCGTGAGCACTCCCGAGACCCGCGCATTCTATAACAAGGTCTGGGAAGCCCTTGATGCGGCAGGCATTCCCTTCACGCTGCATTGGGGAAAATATAATACATTCCTTACGCCTGAACGCGTGCGTAATTGCTATGGGAACACTGCCGTCGACCATTGGCTCGCCAGCCGCGAGACGTTGCTCGAGAGCGCAGCGGTGCGGAAGATATTTAACAACGACTTCACTATCAGCGCAGAACTGGCAAACTGAAACCGAATGTGCCTGCCGGGAACCGCGACATCTTCTAAAACGCAGTTTTTACCATGCGTTATTGCACGGAAGTGACACGTATCACCCTTGGATCGTCTGCAAACTCCAGCAACAACCGCCGCACGCGATCCTGCCAGGCATTGGCGAAAGCTGTCCGCTGCTCGTCGTCGGCGTTGCCATACATAATGGCGGCCATGCGCGCACCTTGCGCAGGATCGCCCGGAACAGGAGAAACGTCCAGGCTGACCGTGACGCCCGCCCCGGTATCGAGTCGCTTGAAGCTGATGGCTTCACCCTCTCTGCGTTCAGCAAAGCTGAGTAACCCACTGCGCTTGAAGCGCCCCTGTATGCCGTTAAAGCCATTGTTCGAAGCGGCTCCGGTAAGCAAAGTCAGCACTTGTGCGGTTACGCCGGTGGTGCCTTCGCTTTCCGGCGCCGGCATATGTATGGCAATGGCGCCGCGCTCGGCAGGCTCATCCGGAAAGAGCGCAGCCAGCGCGGCTCGTCCCATCAGAAACGCGCCCGCGACGGTAGGGCAGGAATGTCCCGCCAGACGCACGGCGTCAGCGTAATGATATTCAAGCACACCGTCTTGCGCAGCACCCAGCATCTCTGCGAATGGATCGCGGGTACGGATAACCGGAGCCTGCTCATAAAAATCAGGATAATTCATGCGAATCTCCTCCTTATGGGTAGTTGAATAGACCAGGTAGACCAGGGCCAAGCCTAAGCATCAGCATTGGCAATGCAAGGGTGCATCTGCAACTGGGGGAAAAACACGCGTTCCTCGAAACGCACGTGAGTTACGACCAGATCTGCGAACCTGAGCGACCGCACAACCGGCTCAAGCGAGCACGGCCCGCTGGCAAGCATCCTCAGTTCGGCGTGATCGGCGAGAATACGAGCGACTGCTTGCGCCTCAAGTATATCCTCTGCAATTCGAATCAGCCGCTCCTCCTCGGCAACGTGCGCAGCCATCACAGTGTGCCAGTGAGCTTCAATACGGGCAATTGCGCCGGCCAGTGCAGCTGAGTCTTTCTCATTCGCCGCCCGCCGCACATCACGCGCAACCACCAGCGATGTATGATGCTCGCGTGACAAACCGAGCAAGGCGCCAGTTCGCGGCATTCAGCTGGCGATAATAAAGTTGATCACAATAGCCTTACGCAGAAAAAATTCATTCCCTCATCGTTTTCAGCGCCTCTGCCCACCTGTGCAGTTCGTTCAGCAATGATACGCCCGAAGTCTTATGACTCTCGCTCGGCAGAAAATTATCGTTGTCGTCGAAATGACCGGAAGCATTCTGAACAACGACGGCTTCGACTATCGGCATCATTTTTAACGTGGTGAAAGTTAGCTTTTCCATTTGCACCGCGCGCAAGCCGCCCGAGATCCCACCATAGCTTACAGTCGCCGCGGGTTTGTAATTCCACTCCTTGTACACATAATCCAGTGCATTCAAAAGAGAAGGTGGCGGCCCGAAATTATATTCCGGCGTCACAAAAACATAGGCATCGGCCGCATTCACGCTGGCAGCCCACTTTTTTGTATGGTCATGCTGGTAGCTCTGGCGGATGGGATGCTCGGGCTCATCATAAACCGGCAAATTGAATTCGGCGAGATCGACCAGCACTGCTTCGAAATTCCCGTGCTGCACGGCGAGATCATGAAACCATTTAGCGATGGACGGGCCGATACGGCCTGGACGGGTGCTGCAGATGATGGTGTGAAGTTTGAGCATCATTAATTTTCCTTGAAATACGTATAAGCTCTTGCGTGAGCATCCTCTTGCGTCGTACTGATTTTCAGCCATCCCCGATTTCACCCGCTCTTTCGAGAAACATCCGGGCTAAACCTGGAATTAGCCATTGATTCCAATCGCCAGCGGTTTTTCTTGCCCGGGCTATGCCGCCAGCGTCCAAGGCCGTCACATTCTTTGAGCGCGTCATGGTGATCGGTTCGGATACCGAATATCGTGATATTGTCGATCTCTTCAACGCCGCTACACGGGGCTCGTCCCCATTCGCACATCGTCTCGTTTGACGTGGCGATCGATGTTGTTGGCGACATGCCGGGGCCGGGCAACCAATGTCGGGTCCTGATTTGCCCTATCAGTCTGTAACAGGAAGGGGTTGCCCGGCAGAGAAACGCTCCTCGCCTAACCCCCTGCTCCGGGCTCCGCATGTCCTCTCGCATCGAAAAGATATTGGCGCGGGGTATGTTGTATCGTTATCCACTGATCGGTAGTAAACGCCGCTATCGCCCACACGCCATTGAAGCGCCCGATGCCGGAATTTTTCTCACCACCGAACGGGCTGTAGGGCAAATCATTTACCGGTTGGTCATTGACATGGGCCATGCCGGTCTCAAGTTGCTGCGCAAAACGTAAGCCACGCTCCACATCGCGTGTAAACACGGCGGCGGCAAGTCCAAGCTCCGTGTCGTTGGCGATTTTGAGCGCCTCTCCTTCGTCACGCGCGCGTATGAATGGCGCAATGGGCCCGAACGATTCCGTTCGCGCCAGCGGCATCTGGTTCGTCACCCCCGAGAACACATGCGGGGGCAGAACAAGGCCCTGCGCTTCGCCACCGACGACCTGGTGCGCGCCCGACGAGACCGCTTCCTGGATGCGGCGGCGCAGACCATTCAACTGAGCTTCATTGATAATCGGCCCGATCATGGTGTCCGGTGCATCAGGGTCGCCAACCTTCAATTTGCTCACCCGATCGACAAAGTGTTCCAGAAACGCATCATGAATGCCATCGTCGATAATGAAGCGGTTGACGCTCATACAGGTCTGGCCCTGATGCAGAAATTTGCCGAACACGGCCGCCTCGACCGCCTGCTCCAGATCGGCATCGTTCAACACCACGAAAGGGCCGTTTCCGCCCAACTCCAGTTCAAGCCGCTTCAGCGTCGACCCTTCAGCAGCCAGTTTTGCTATATTGCGACCAACCGGCGTCGAACCGGTAAATGAAATCACGCGCGGCACCGGATGCGTGACAAAAGCATCACCGATCTCACTGCCCGCACCGATAATTACGCTGAGAATACCCGGTGGAAGACCGGCCTCTTCCAGGATCTTCGCCAGTAGCAGGCCGCCGGTAACGGGAGTGTCGCTCGCCGGCTTAAGAACAACAGCATTACCAACCGCGAGCGCTGGCGCCACGGAACGTACCGAGAGCTGTAACGGCCAGTTCCATGGACTGATTACACCCACGACGCCGACGGGCTTGCGGTACACCCGGCTTTCCTTGCCGGGAATGTCAGCCGGCAGAATACGGCCCTCGACAAGATAAGGCAGGGTGGCGGCCTCCAGCAGGACCCCATGCACGGCGGTCCACTCCAGGCTGGCCTTGATGCGCGTGCCGCCGGATTCCTGGATCAGCCATGTCACAATCTCCTCATGGCGTGCCTCCATCACTTGGGCCGCACGGCGCATCACTGTCGCACGGTCACCCGGCAGCGCCGCTGCCCAGCCGATTTGCGCCTGGACGGCGCCACGATAAGCCTCATCCATGTCTTCGCGACTGGCGTGCGGTATCTCGACAAGAACATCGCCGCTATAGGGATTGATATCCCGTAGAATCTTGGCGCCCTTTCCATGCCGCCATTTGCCGTTTATCAGCAGCCTGTCAAAGTCCGCGTAACTCGGCAGATTTTTTCCATCTAATTCAGGTCTCATACGGGGAATGTCCTATCGTGAATAATAAATCGCGGCTCCTCAAGGAACGTAATGCCCAGCAGTGAGAACAGGAATCAAACCCGGCAGGCTACTCGTTAAAATCTTGTTCGAGAACACAAAACCGGCAATCAGCTTTAGAGATTATATTAACAGTAACTACTTAACAAAGCATGCACCATGGCTGGCAGTCTGCCGGATTCAAACGTATCGCAGCGAAAAATGACTGGGTGAGAGCAGATTCTGAGAATACCCTACTGGCTAAAAAGCGACAAAATATGAACCAGCCAGGCGCTTTTGCATCTGATCTCCTTCAAGTTCGACAGGCCGCTAAAGGGTCGATCTTGAATAATTCATAATCTCTGATTTTTTGTGGGGAATGATTGAGTTCATATCTCCGCGACCGCCGACCATTGATCTCATGCGAGCAGCGCCTGTTGACGCGACAGTTCAGAATTCCAGACGGATGACAGGTTTAATGGTTATGCCGTTTTCGCTGTCTTCGGCGGCCTGATTGATCTTGTCCATCGTGTAGAATTTCACCAGTTTGTCGAAGGGGAAGCGCCCCTGCATATATAGCTCGACAAGTGTGGGAATAAAAAGATCGGGAACGCTGTCGCCCTCGATAATTCCGATGATGCGCTTGCCGGTCGTCATCACGTCATTCACATCGAAACTTGCTTCGGTGTCCAACGCTGGTGCTCCCACAATACCACAGGTGCCACGCGTAGCCAGCGCATCAATGGCTTGGCGCAGCACTGCCGGTCGGCCGCTCGACTCGAGCGTAAAATCCGCCCCACCTCCGGTAATTTTGCGCACGACCTCGACAGGATCTGTTTCACGGCTATTTACGACATGGGTCGCCCCGAGCTCCATGGCCAGCGCCAGGCGCGAGGGCACCACATCAACGGCGATAATGGTGGTGGCTCCAACCACATGCGCCGCCATGATGGCGCTCAGCCCCACCGCACCACCGCCAAAAGCCGCGAAACTGCTGCCGGGACTCAATTTCAGTGAGTTCATCACCGCTCCCGCGCCAGTTTGAATACCGCAACCAAGCGGACCGAGCAATTCCAGCGGCGCATTCCTGGGCACCTTGATCACGTTACGCTCATGCGCAAGTGAAAAAGTGCCAAATGACGATTGTCCGAAGAAATGGTCGTGAACGGGCGCTCCGCGCTCATGCGTACCGGCGTGCACCTCATAAGTGGAGGTGGTGCCATCTTCCCGAGCACCACCAAAGTTCAGCGGGTAAAAGTTTTGACAATAGGTCAGGTCGCCGCGCAGACAGGGCTTGCAGTGACCGCACCACATGTAGGTTAGTACGACGTGATCGCCTGGTGCCACTTTTTTGACGCGAGTGCCGGTTTTCTCCACTACACCCGCGCCTTCATGCCCGAGCACAACAGGCATGGGGACGACATACAACTGGTCGCGCGCCACCATATCGGTGTGGCACATCCCGGTTGCTACTATTCTGACAAGTACCTCGTCGGGACGAGGCTCATCCAGCAGCAGGGTTTCCACCTTGAAGGGGCCACCCTTGTGGCGAATTGTCGCAGCCTTGATCTCTCTCATCCGTAATCCTGAATCCGGCAGTTGAACGGGGTGGAGTGAGTGAGCTCACCTAAAAGGTGTA
>JBDTHR010000069.1:0-4194 GCA_039936855.1 Nitrosospira sp.
CCCTCGAAGCGTAGCTTATCGGCGGCATCCGATGCGTTGGAAATCAGTTCGCGCAAAAAAATTTCCTTGTTACTATACAAGGAATGGATCATCAGCTTGAGCAACTGCTTGACCTCAGTCTGGAAACTTAGATGTTCTTTTGTAGCTGTGTCTTGCATGGTTTTATCTCCTGAAATTACGTAATACGATAATTAGGGCACATTAGAAGTTTTCAAGCCGCTCAGCGCTAATAAACCGCCAATCTTACTTCAATGCGTGATTGGCTTCCTATTAATCCATTTTGATTCACCGACATTCCATACAGTCCGGAGTCCTGCCATGTGCATCATAAAAGCTTTCGTCCGTTGTATTGTCCTGTGTACGTTCTGTTGCGTTTTGCCTGCCGCCGCCCAAGACCAGGCTCGCCTGCTCCCGCTGGACAAAATTAAACTACCTGCCGGCTTTTCAATCGAGTTATGGGCAGAGGTCCCCAATGCGCGAGGGTTGACACTGGGAAAACAAGGCACTGTATTCGCTGGTTCCATGTCGGAGGGCAAGGTCTATGCCATCCGGGAAGCCGACGGTAAACGCAACGTGACAACCATCGCCAGCGGTCTTAATCTTCCCTTGGGGGTAGCGTTTCGGGATGGCGCATTATATGCCTCTGCCGTTGACCGAATTCTACGGTTCGATGATATCGAGGAAAATCTGGATGCGCCTGCAAAACCGACGGTGATAACAGACAGTTTTCCGAATGAGAAGCACCATGGCGGCAGATTCATCGCTTTCGGTCCCGATAATCTGCTTTACGTCGCGGTCGGAGCACCGTGCAACGCTTGCGAATCCGATCCAGAGCGTTTCGCATTGATCTCGCGCATCAAGCCCGACGGTTCGGGCTACGAGATCTTCGCTAACGGCGTGAGAAATTCGGTAGGTTTCGACTGGCATCCTGAAACCAAGGATTTATGGTTCACAGACAACGGCCGTGATTGGCTGGGCGATAATCTGCCGCCGGACGAACTCAACCGCGCGTCCGCTAAAGGCATGCATTTTGGTTATCCATACTGTTATGGAAGCGATATTCCAGACCCAAAATATGGTGCAAAGCGCGATTGTAGCAAGGTTACTCCTCCGGCAGCCAACTTCGAAGCACATGTCGCAACGCTGGGCATGCGTTTCTACACGGGCAAAATGTTTCCGCCGGAATACAGGAATAATATTTTCGTTGCGGAACATGGTTCATGGAATCGTCGCAACAAGATTGGCTACCGCCTCAAATTGGTGAAACTGAAGAACAATAAGGTCGTAAAACAGGAAGCGTTTGCCGAGGGCTGGCTGGAAAAGGAAAATGCCTGGGGAAGACCGGTGGATATGCTGGTTATGCCAGACGGAGCACTACTGGTTTCAGATGATTTTGCGGGCGTCATATATCGCATCAGCTACACGAAACCGTAGCGTGTTTCCTTGATTATTAAGTATTTTATCAAAGCAACAATCTTTCTTGTTGCGGATGACCTTCTCGGTCACAAGGTTGTCCGCTGGGCTTGGAGCGAAATTTGAATGAGCATTCCGTTCGTTCTTTCGATTAATATCTTCCAATCGATTGTGTAGACGACTAAAGTCGTCTAACCACAACGAAGCTAAACACGCATGAGTCGATAAATTTAAAGATAAAGTTATTGTCCAAGGATAGTGGTTTTAACGGAATTTATTGAAATGAAGTTGTGCGTCCACGGGTTCGGCATTACAGCTACATATTGAGCCCTCCGGCAGTCCAGTTCGTGCCATGGCTCATCACATCGGGCACAATAGCACTAACGCAGTTGCCTCCCCCATGCGCACGTCTTTCATGGATGATTTAGCAACTCGCGAACCACACGGCGGGTACTCGCCATTGCGCTCCGAAATAGATTACGTCAATAAGGAGGATCAACAGGATGACAACGTACAGGACAACCCTGAAGGGTCGCGAGGAAATTGCGTCAGGGACGATGGCATTTTATTTCGAAAAGCCGGAAGGGTTTACCTACAAGGCAGGTCAATGGACAGATTTTACTCTGATCGATCCATCTGAAACTGACGCAGAGGGTAATACACGCGGATTTTCTTTAGCAAGCGCGCCTTATGAAGACAATCTGATGGCAGCAACACGCATGCGTGACACGGCATTCAAGCGGGTATTGAAAATGTTGCCGCTCGGTACCGAACTCAAGATGGAAGGTCCGGGTGGTTCCTTCACGCTCCACAACAATGCAGCCATTCCTGCAGTTTTCCTCACTGGTGGTATCGGTATAACGCCAGTGAGAAGTATAGTTTTGCAAGCTATTCACAATCAGGTGGCACGCGATATTTTCGTCTTTGACTCCAACAACAGGCCTGAGGATGCGGCCTTTTTGGACGAATTAATGAAGCCGCACGAAAAACTTCCGCATTACAGGTTCATAGGCACGATGACGGAGATGGAAAAATCGAGCCGGGAATGGCATGGGGAAACAGGATTCATCAACAAAACGATGCTTTCGAAATACCTCAGTGATTTGGCGCTTCCCATTTTCTATATCGCCGGCCCCCAGGGGATGGTGGTTGCGATGCGCAAAGCATTGAACGAGTCGGGTGTCGATGACGACAATATCCGAACCGAGGAATTTTCAGGTTATTGAGGTGGGATTAAAGTGGGATGATGCGAGCAGGAATAAGCAGGGATACAAAGAGCCAGAGGCAGGTGTGAACCAGCCAGTTCTTATAGGCAGGCCTTGGCTGTTCTCCCCGGGCGAGCGCGCTTCATTTTTCTATCCAGCTCATGCCTATTTCGTTTACTGCATGCCATCCACTTGGACTTCGACGCGGCGATCAGGTTGCAGGCACGCGATCAGCGCCGCGGTTCTTACACTGCCTTGGCACATGTCGCCAGTCACCGGATTGGCTTCGCCCCTGCCTTCAGCACGAATTTTTCCAGCATCCACCCCTTTTGTTACCAAGTAGTTTTTGACAACTTCAGCACGAAGCCTGGAGAGATGATTGTTATACGCTTCCGAACCAAGGCGATCAGTATAGCCGATGATACTAATCGAATCATAATGAACCGTCCTCAGCTTGGCTGCAAACTCATCCAGTTGATAGCGCGACGAGCCAGGTTTCAAGACGGACTTATCAAAATCGAATAGCTCATCGGTCTCAAAACTCACTTTTGCAGGCATCGCTGGTGAGGCAAGAGCGGGAGCGGGAACTGGAGCGGAGGATGAGGTCGTAGATACTGCTTCAGGCACACCCAGCTTCATGATCACGCTGCTGAAACCAAAGGAGAACTCCAGACCCCTAGATGTAGAGACAAACACTACATTTACACCGTTCTGATTTCTCAATGCGGCAGCGTTGGCGCCGCCCGCTATCGTCAATCCGCCATCAACACCCGCATAGTTGCCATTAAAATCCTCAAGGTTATTCAGGTTATAAACCCTGCCGACAGCGTCGATTCTGGAAGCTCCAATGTCAAGAAGCGTAAATCCCTGAATCTCGACCGGGTAGTCCTTCCCCTGATAGGTTAGTGTGCCGCTGCCCCAACTGAAACCAAAACCCAGTGCGAACGAATTTGCCCGTAGTTTAATGGTCGCGTCAGGGTATCCCTCCTCGGCCTGCGCCCCGGTCATTCCTAAGCTAAAGATTACTGCCGTTACGAGTCCCAATATCCATTTCGATTTCATTTGAATGCTCCTCTGTACGGGGTTTTTCCTATATGGTTATTCTGAAAGAATCAAACGTTCCCGGTATTCTATATATAACTGCTGCCGAGATATTGTCAAGTCTAATCTGGAAGGAAAGCGAATCGGAGAAGGGATACTCTTGCGACTTTTTCTTCAACTGGTGGACTGTCACGCCGATTCACTCAGGCACGCCGCAGCGCGGTCCGAGATCCAGCATTTCGGGTAAGATCGGGTGACGCCCAGTCCACCTGCTTTACCAGGACCCATCGTATAACGAACTGCTCGGACCCAAGCCCGGCGCACTACATTGATTGCTGAATGGCGTAAGCACACAATGCAATCAATGCTTGGGGAAAAAGCCCAAATCCAAGCATTGCCAGTCCATTTGCGCTTATCAGCACCTTGACGTCGTTCTGAGGCACAATGAGTACATCGGTTTCCGGTTCATCGAAGTACATCAATTTAACGATGCGCAGATAATAAAACACTCCGACCAGTGAAAGAAGTACCGCTA
>JBDTHR010000070.1:0-7730 GCA_039936855.1 Nitrosospira sp.
ACGCTATTCAACCATGCGCTCGCGGCGTCGGTCGGCGCATGGCTGGCGAGCATGGTTTCTCCTCAATTTCTCAGCTGGGTCGTCGGGCTATCGTTTATCGGATGCGGTCTTTGGGCGCTCAAGGCTGATGCGCTGGAAGAAAACCTGCGCTTTTTTTGTGCCGGGGCATTTATCACCACGCTAATTGCTTTTTTTCTGGCGGAGATGGGAGACAAGACGCAACTTGCAACAGTAGCGTTAGCCGCCCGCTATGATGCGATGACAGCGGTTGTGTTGGGAACCACGCTTGGCATGATGCTTGCTAATGCACCTGCCGTCTGGATGGGCAAGGTGCTTGCGGATCGCATCAATATGGCAATGATGCGATGGTTCGCGGCCGCGTCGCTTTTGCTGCTGGGAGTATGGTCACTGGCGGGCGGGACAGCATCTCATTGACGTACCATTGACACATTAATCCGGTCCGGTAATCCCGTATATGTAACGTTCGAGCTGATGAATAACGAACTCGCGCCCGGAAATAGCCTCCTTGACCAGATCGCCGATGGAAATGATGCCGACCACTGCATTGTTTTCAAGTACGGGCAAGTGCCGTACCCGTATCGCGATAACCAATGCCATGCAGTCTTCAGCTGAATAGTCGGGGGTTACATATGCCACTTGCGAAGTCATGATTTCCTTAACCGGGATATCTTTCGCGGACATGTCCAGCAGGTATGCCTTACGCGCATAATCTCTTTCAGTGACGATACCGGCCAGTTTTCCCTCCTGTAGCACCACCAATGCACCGATGTTTTGTGTCGCCATCAATCGCATGGCGTCGTATACGGATTTGTCCGGCTCGATGCTTGCACATTCGAACCCCTTGCCCTGCAGTAATTGCCTCACGGTCGCCACGGCATCCCCCTATCCAGCTTCTGACGTTCGAAAACTTCTTTATCAGTTAGGTTAATCATAGCATGCGAGGAGAAAAACCTGGCGCTGCTTCCCGACTTTGAAGAGTGCACATGCCTTGCGGACAAAGTAGATACTGTTGTTCGCAATTACAGGGTTTGTTCCAACCCCAGCGCGCATGCGCTACAACATACGGCTTTTATCGCCACTGCTGAATCCGATCAGTGGCTGCTGGATATTCTTGCCGAATGCGATAACTTTAAACAGTTCACCCATTTCTGCCGGGCTCACCAGCTTTTGCAACTGGTTCGCAAGCGGCAGATAGTCCCTGGTATTCTCCGCTCGGGTTTGCGCCAGAATCCCGGTTATGCCGCAATTGATGAGGAAATATGCCTGGGTTGTATAACCCCGCAACTCCAGCCCCGAACCGATAGCGGCGCTGGCGACAGAACTGAAATCAACATGGCTGGTAATGTCCTGCAAACCCGGCAGATAAAAAGGATCGTTGTGGGCAAGATGGCGATAATGACACATCAATGTACCGCAAGTTCTCTGGGGGTGGTAATACTCATTACATCCAAAACCATAATCAATCAATATGATTGCACCCTGCTGCAAAACAACGGCGAGGCTATGCATGAAATGGCGCGCGGAAAGATTGATCTCGCTGACGTACTCACTCATATCTTCGCCAACACCAAGGCTGCCATCGCCACTCGCAGCATCAGCCTGAGGATTCAATTCGCGAGCAATATCGAAAAGCGCACCCCCTGCAAGGAGGCGATCGCTCCAGGCGAAATTATCCCCTTTTCTCATCACGCCACGCTCGAATAGATCAGTTCCATGCCAGGCAATCAGATGTACGGGCATGGCGTCGAGTACTTCATTGGCAAGTATCAGCCCATCGAATGCGGAAGGCAAATGTTCCAGCCAGACCACTCGCGACGCGAGATGCGACGCGAATTTTTCAAATAATTCTCTTTGTCGCTGTTGTAACTCTGCACTGACTTCAATAATAAAATACCGGCGGGGCAAGCTGCCAAGTTTTTCCAGTTCAAGCAGTAAATCGAGTGCGAGTTTGCCCGTACCGGCCCCGAATTCGAGAATATCGGCCGGCGTATCCACGAGTTCAAGAACCTGCGCAGCTTGCCGCGCCAAGGTTCTACCGAACAATGCAGAAATTTCCGGAGCCGTGACAAAATCTCCGGCTTCGCCGAATTTTGTCGCACCACCGTTGTAATAACCCATTCCCGGTGCGTATAAGACCAGCCTCATGTAATGCTCGAATGAAATCCAGCCACCGTTGGCAGCTAGTTCAGCATGGATGAGCTCTTTCAAAGCACGGCTGTGCTGGAGAGATGCCTCGCTCGGTATAGGCATTGCCGGTAGTGGCTGCATTGGCTCTATGCTACTCTGTAATATAAGGCTGTCTATCAAGCAGGAACATCGTTTTTCTCGCGTAGCGGGGATCCAGCAGTCTTATGTAAACTCTTTTTGAGAGTCGCGATGAAGGATGAAAATCGAATCGATTCGTAAGTGTAGAGGAGATAGCGATGCAAGGGAAAGCGATACTGGTCACGGGGGGTGCGAGACGCGTGGGCGCGGCCATCTGCCGCAGGTTGCACGCACAGGGCGCAAATCTGCTGGTGCATTACCGCGCGTCGGAGCAGGACGCACGAGCCTTGCAGACGGAACTTGATCAGGCACGGCCCGGTTCAGTGGCGCTGGCTCAGGCCGACCTGCTGGATATCGGGCAACTTCCCGACTTGATCGACAAGGCCATAAAGCATTTCGGAAAACTCGACGCGCTCGTCAATAATGCTTCCAGTTTCTTTCCCACTTCGCTGGGCCAAATCACAGAGAAAGCATGGACCGATCTGATCGGTACCAATTTGAAGGTCCCTCTATTTCTGTCACAGGCGGCGGCATCGCAACTCAGGGAGCATCACGGCTGTATCGTCAATATTGTCGATATCCACGAGAAGTGGCCGCTAAAAGAATACGTGGCATACAACGCCGCAAAAGGCGGACTGGCATCGCTTACCCGTTCACTCGCGATGGAGCTTGCGCCCGAAGTCCGGGTAAATGGCGTTTCTCCTGGTCCCATTCTATGGCCTGAAGAAGGCGAGTGGGCAGATGAAGCATCTCGCCAGCACATCATCGGCAGGACACTGCTTAAACGAACGGGCGAGCCGGACGATATCGCCAGAACGGTGGCCTTCCTGATTGCGGACGCGCCTTATATTACCGGCCAGATCATCGCCGTGGATGGGGGACGTAGCATTAATCTGTAGGTAGGGGCAAACGCGGAAAGGAGCGTATAAAGCGCTTGCCGCTACTCCACAATGACAATAAAGCAGCCGTCTTACTGCCACGTTCAATCCAAATCGGAATTTTCGATGATACATGGTTGAGGTAAGCGTACCGCAACCCAACATCCAATCATCAGGCCAGCTTTTTTCTCAATATCTCGTTCACCTGCCCGGGGTTCGCTTTGCCTTTGGCGGCTTTCATCACCTGGCCAACGAGTGCATTAAAGGCTTTTTCCTTGCCAGCCTTGAATTCCTCAACGGATTTCGAGTTGGCGGCAATAACCTCGGCGATGATTTTTTCCAGCTCACCCGAATCGGAGATCTGCGTCAATTCCTGCGATTTGATGATCTCGTCAACAAGATTCTCAGCCGGCTCCGAATCGTGGCCCTTCCACCCTCCAGTTTGCTCACTGGACTGGGTCCACATTTGTCTCAGTACCTCCTTCCCGATCTTTCCCGAAATGGTGCCGTCTTTGATACGGGTTAGAAGCTGTACGAGTTGTGCCGGAGGCAGCGGGCAGTCATCAAAGAGCTTTCCTTCGTTATTAAGGTAACCGGATATTTCGCCCATTATCCAGTTTGCGCAGAGTTTTGGATCAGATGGCAGTTTGTCTGCAACCGCGTCGAAGTACTCCGCAATTTCCCGATCGGCCGTCAGGGTCGCCGCGTCATAAGCAGAAAGCCCATAGTCGCGCTCGAGGCGGATTCGCATTTGCTGCGGCAATTCCGGTAGCCCGCTCTGTACCTCCGCTATCCAACTCGCGGGTATTTCCAGCGGCAACAGGTCCGGATCGGGAAAATAACGGTAGTCCTGCGCATCTTCCTTGCTTCGCATGGCACGGGTTTCATCC
The DNA here is from genome assembly GCA_039936855.1 of Nitrosospira sp. Taxonomy (GTDB): domain Bacteria; phylum Pseudomonadota; class Gammaproteobacteria; order Burkholderiales; family Nitrosomonadaceae; genus Nitrosospira. The sequence goes on from JBDTHR010000070.1 coordinate 4,055, forward strand.
TTCGCAGGATCATAGAGACGGGTTTGCTGATGAATGGCGCCGCCGTCTTCCAGGAGTGCTATCTGGCGTCTGGCCTCGTAATCGATAGCCTTCTCGAGAAAACGGAACGAGTTGAGGTTTTTTATTTCGCAGCGAGTGCCAAGCTTGTCCGATCCTTGTGGACGTACGGATACGTTAGCGTCGCAGCGGAAGGAACCCTCCTGCATATTGCCATCGCAAATATCGATCCAGCGCACCAGCGAATGCAACGTTTTGGCATATTGCACCGCTTCCGCGCTACTGCGCATATCCGGCTCGGAAACGATCTCGAGCAGAGGCGTGCCCGCACGATTCAAATCGATGCCGGTCATGCCATGAAAATCTTCATGCAACGACTTGCCCGCGTCTTCTTCCAGGTGTGCCCGGACAAGACGGATGGTTTTCTCGGTCGAGCCCACTTGAATTGTCACGTTACCACCATCAATCACCGGCAGTTCATATTGACTGATCTGATAGCCTTTGGGCAGATCGGGATAAAAATAATTCTTTCGGGCAAAAATTGACGGCGAATTGATTTTACCCCCAACCGACAGACCCAGCTTGATTGCCCGCTCAACCGCCCCGCGATTCAATACCGGCAGCACGCCCGGCAGCGCCAGGTCGACGGCGCAAGCGTCTGCGTTGGGCGCCGCGCCGAAAGCGGTCGAGGCGCCTGAAAATATTTTCGAGTGGGTCGAGAGCTGTGCATGGACTTCAAGACCGATAACGATTTCCCATTGCATTGCGAGAATCCCTTTTGGAATAGCACTTATCCGGATGCGCCACTAATGAAATCGATCCGGTGATGATCGGTACACTAATTCCTGAACCTGCCGACCAGGGATGGGAAACCCGCCATAGCGGGTTTTGAACTGGCTGCGGGACCAAGCGCTGAATGATTGAATCATCGTATTTCTCACAAAAATGAAAGCCCGCGCCCGATACAAGTCAGTATAGGCCCAATTCAGTCTCTGGATCCACCGGGCATCTGGAAATGCCAGTCGGTTACCCGCTGGTATTGATGTGCCACATTCAGCATTTGCGCTTCCGTAAAATAATTGCCAATGATGTGCAGCCCCACCGGCCGGTTTTTATTGCCGAAACCCACCGGAATAGACATGCCCGGCAAGCCAGCCAGATTGACAGCGATGGTGTAGGCGTCGGATAAGTACATCTGCACCGGATCGCTGCTTTTTTCTCCGAGATCGAATGCGACAGTGGGTGAAGTCGGCCCCATGATGATGTCGCACTGTTTGAAAGCCTCGGCAAAATCCAGTGCTATCAGACGCCGGAGCTTCTGTGCCTGAATGTAGTATGCGTCGTAATATCCATGCGACAACACATAAGTTCCGATCAAAATGCGACGCTTCACCTCTGCGCCAAAACCCTGCGCCCGGCTCTTCCGGTACATATCATCAAGGTCGACATACTCCGGGGCGCGATAGCCGTAACGCACGCCATCAAACCGGGATAGATTGCTCGACGCTTCCGCCGGGGCCAGCACATAGTAAACAGGAACCGACAGCTTCGTATTGGGTAGTGATACTTCCACTGTTTTTGCGCCAAGCCTGCGGTATTCCGCGAGGGCGGCTTCCACGGCGCGCGCCACGTCATCACTTATCTCTTTCACAAAATATTCTTTCGGTAAGCCGATACGCAACCCTTCGAGCGGCTTTTCCAGGTCACGCATGTAATCTTCCACCTCACGCTGCAAACTGGTTGAATCACGTGTATCGAATCCGGCCATGACATTCAGCATCAACGCGAGGTCTTCTGCCGATTTTGCCATCGGGCCACCCTGGTCAAGACTGGAGGCAAAGGCGACCATGCCGTAGCGCGAAACCAGTCCATAAGTGGGTTTGATACCGGAAATGCCGCATAACGCGGCTGGCTGACGAATCGAACCGCCAGTATCCGTACCGGTTGCGGCAGGAGCCATACGCGCAGCAACCGCACAAGCGGAACCGCCTGAACTGCCCCCCGGCACGGCCGTGATATCCCACGGATTCCTTACCGGTCCGTAATAGGAGGTTTCGTTGCTGGACCCCATAGCGAATTCATCCATGTTGGTCTTGCCGATATTAACCGCCCCTGCGGCATTGAAACGTTCAACCACGGCAGCATCGTAAGGTGAAATGAAATTGGACAACATTTTCGATCCGCAGGTGGTGAGCCACCCTTTGGTACAAAAAATGTCCTTTTGAGCGATCGGAATACCGGTTAGCGGCTGCGCCCGGCCGGATGCCATGATCCTGTCCGCCGCACGCGCCTGAGCCAGGCTAGTCTCTTCGTTGATGGTAATGAAGGCGTTGTAACCCGGGTTTAGCGCCCGGGAACGCTTGAGGAATTCACCGGTCAATTCAGCGCTGGAGATTTTTTTCGCGACGAGGAGCGTGGAAAATTGCTTGAGACTGGAGTTCAACATGTTGTTCGCGCGGTGAGGGGGTGAACGGTGACGGCGTGAGGCAAATCTTGCAAAGGTTGCGAACGTGGAAGGAGATTTCAGTGGCGCGCCAGGCTTTACTCGATAACCTTTGGCACGAGGTAAAGGCCCGCCTCTACCTGGGGCGCTATGGATTGAAACAGCTCGCGCTGATCGACCTCGGTCACGATATCCGGGCGCAGTCGTTGCATCAAATCCTGTGTGTGGGACACAGGATTTATGGTCGATGTATCCACCGCCCGCATCTCCTGGATCAGGTTAAAAATACCCGATAACTGAGCCTGCGCGACACCCGCTTCAGCCTCGCTGACTTCAATGCGCGCCAGATTGGCGATGCGCTTCACCTCATCCAGAGACAGTGACATTAACCACCAAATCCCTTATATTCAAATAGGTAATAGAGTATCATAGCCGGCCTGAGTGACGCATCCTTTTCCGCGCTTTATCATCACCATCTGCAACGGATTTCTTAAACCATGCTTAATTTTATAAACAATAATGTATTGAAGGGCTATTTTTCAACCGATATGGCGATAGACTTGGGAACCGCCAATACACTGATTTACGTGCGCGGCCAGGGTATCGTATTAAATGAACCCTCTGTAGTCGCAATACGCCAGGATGGGGGACCCAACGGCAAGAAGGTAATTCAGCAGGTAGGGTTGGCGGCCAAGCAGATGCTGGGACGGACTCCAGGTAATATCACTGCAATCCGTCCCATGAAGGACGGCGTGATCGCGGATTTCACCGTTACCGAACAGATGCTGAAGCACTTCATCAAGAAGGTAAATCCACCGCGACTGTTTTCCGCCAATCCCCGCATTGTAATCTGCGTACCTTATGGATCCACTCAAGTGGAGCGTCGTGCAATTCGCGAAGCCGCCTATGGCGCCGGCGCACGCAAGGTCGAACTGATCGAAGAACCGATGGCGGCGGCGATTGGCGCCAACCTGCCGGTTGAGGAAGCGACTGGCTCAATGGTGGTCGATATTGGTGGCGGCACTACCGAAGTGGGTGTGATTTCGCTCGGCGGTATCGTTTATTCAAACTCGGTACGTGTTGGGGGCGATAAGTTCGACGAGGCGATTATCAATTACATTCGCCGCAATTACGGCATGCTGATCGGTGAAGTTACCGCCGAACTGATCAAGAAGGAGATAGGATCTGCCTTCCCTGGTTCGGAAGTGCGGGAAATGGAAGTCAAGGGACGAAATC
>JBDTHR010000071.1:0-7151 GCA_039936855.1 Nitrosospira sp.
TGTCGGTCTTCACAAGTCATGGCTTGATTTTTTACAGGAACTGGAGTTGCCGGGGCAAAGTATCGCGATCGAGATTACCGAAGGTTTGTTGATGGACGACAGCCCTGAAGTTACCTCGAAGCTGAGCAGCTTCAGAGAGGCAGGCGTCGAGGTCTCCATGGATGATTTTGGAACCGGCTATTCCTCCTTGAGCTACCTCAAGAAGTTTGACATCGATCACCTGAAGATAGACCAATCCTTTGTGCAAAGCCTGGCGCCGGATTCCGATGATCTGGCATTATGCGAGGCCATCATCGTGATGGCACACAAGCTGGGCATAAAAGTGATCGCTGAAGGGATAGAGACGTCAGAACAACGTGACCTCCTGGCCATCGCCGGGTGCGATTACGGACAGGGCAATCTGTTCTCCGAACCACTGACGGCAGACAGATTCGAGAAATTTATGGATAAAGCCCAAAGTGTGGCAAATATGTCCGTGTAGATGCAACCGGAACAACAGGGTTGTCGAGGTTGGATCCGGCCGCGTCCCCGGCTATTAGTGTGGTGGGTATATGCTGTCCGATTTCGAGATGATGGCGATAGCCCGTCCGTGAGGACTAGTAGCACGGGTTTGCCGGTAGGAGCGAGGCCGACAGCCTTGCCCGTAGCGCTCACGCGGGAGGTGAGCATGAAATAACAATGAAATATTGTCATTAATCATATACTGCGCATCAAATGAGCGGTCAGCTACCGGATTCAGGCTCAAGATGGACTTGCCTATTGTTACAGGTGACGCCGTATGCTGCGCCGTCTGAGTTTGTCATGCTCAGCAACATATTCCCATGATTTTGATTCTGTTATTCGCCCAAGCATAGCTCCTGCGTGAGATTTTTTGCATCTTCCCTCAATACTGCCCGCCGCGCTTCTCTCGGCAACCGGTTGAAGTTGTCAATGGTTATGCGCAACGATTCGGGCAAGGCTTGCCAGTAAGTACCCCCATCACCGTAGCCATAGGCTCTCATCTCGCGCTTGAGTGCGTGCGTCGCGAACGCTATCAGGGCATCGTCCAGCTCTTGTGTTTGCCACTGCTCGTCCGTTTCCCGCGCAGCCTTCTGACGTTTGAGACGCTCCAATTCAGCCATATGCTCGCGTACCGGCGCCTGTTCCAGCCGTATACGAGCCTCAATCTGGTTTTCTCTGGTCATGGCATGCTTCGCGGCGTCGTTAATACGCGAGGCCAGATTCAGTATTTCTGTTTCGGCTACCACCTTGATCTTTTCGTGCTCCACAAGAAATCTGGACGGCATCAGCCCGAGATCATGAGTTATAGCCCGAAACGGGTGGGCAGATCGCCAGGTGTCCATTTGGCGGCTTGCCTTCGTTTCGTTCATCCTGGCCCGCCGCAACTGCTCAGCCAACGAATCGCAGAGCTGGCGAGCAGCCAGTATCTCGTGGTCGCGTTCCACCAGATCACATACATCGGGCGGCCGTAATTCTGCTATCACGGCTTGTAGCTCTGCGCTTGTCATATGATCTCTCTCCTTTCGCATCTCCAGTGGTCGGAGTCGCCATTCGGTCTCAAGACCGGCGATCCTCGCTGGGACCCCGGGATCACCGGGCGCACCGGGTGGGCTGCCTGCACCTGAGCGGTGCGTGCGCCCCGGAGCTCAATAATGTTTTTGACTTTCCTCAGCCAATGGTTGGGGAATTGCTTGTCATGGCTGCGCATGTCGATCCCTGCCGCGCGCTATCGACATCTCCTGCATTCAATATGAGGTGTACAGATAGCAGACAACCTCGGTGTAACAATCATCATGCTCATCCGCGGTATGGATCTGCCAGATAGTGTTTCCGCGGCCTCTGCCTGATGGCTTGATAAACAATTCCTTCCCCCAGGCCTCCTGCAACTTTAGAAATGAAGCTTGATGCTGGCCTGATAAAATTCTTTGGAGACTTCTCCCTTGAGATCAGCGCCCGCCGCAAAACGCAGCGCAAGACTCATGGGCAGCGCAAACTCGACATAGGGGCCTATCCAGTTGTATACCGTCCCGGTATTTCCGTCGATTCGGTCTTTATGAAATCGGAGGTGTTCCCAGTGAACGCCAATAGAACTGACCGGTACGTTTTTATAATTGAACAGCGCCGGCTTGATACCGACGTAGACCCAGTTATGGATAAAATCCCTTGCCCGTTCGTCGCGAATGGCCAAGTAGTAGGCAAGATACATCTGTCCGGTTAAAAAATCGTCATCGTAGGTTAATGTTATGCTGGGCACCACGCCTTCCGCAGCCCGGATGCCCCTGCCCACGACTCGACTGGAGAGCAAAGCGCCATTCAGCATGCCGATCTGGGGATTGATTGTTAATGCGTCATTGAGAAAGCGAAAATTCAAGCCCATGCCAACTTCGGTCCAGAGTCCATTGCCACCGGCATCAACCTGAGTCCCTTCTGGACCGGAAATCACCCGGCTGCGACCGAAATTTGGACTGGTCCAGAGCCAGCTATAAAAGGTGAAGTCGATATTATCGGCAACTTCATAACCGGCATCGAGTATGGTCTGGAAGCCAAAAAAGGAATCCTGCTTCAAGGTCACGCCACCATGAAATTTATTCCTGCCAAAGTGGTGCCCTTCAAGTTCGGTATCATGCCATCCCTTATCCTCCGGGACTCCTTCCAGATCCGTGGTGCGGACCCCCAAGGCTACCCGTTTCTTCTCAAGCTTGTTGTCCGCTTGCGTGGCAGGTGAGCCCTGCTTCAATTTCATATCACTATGAGAATTTTTCCTGTTGGTGCCGTGATCCTTGATTTCATTACCAGGGCCGCTCATACTTTCCAAACGTCCTTCCAGCTCTGCAATCCTGGCCTCCAGGATTTCCAGCTTCTTAATGAGTTCGCTATCTGTTTTAGCGAATACGGCGGATGACATACAGGCGATTGCAAACGACAGAAAAAGACCCACGCATCTGTTCATACCAATTACTGCACTTCTGTTACTCCTGTTCGACCCTGATTTTGGTGGCATTTTTATGTCACTTTCTTTTTTATGTGTTGGAGATGTTTACTTCAAATTCACTACATTTGTGAAATTTGCGTGAAATATATGTGAATTATATGTGAGGTTTATTGGGAAAATAAATGAATATTTAATTTTCCGGTGAGATTGAGTTCGTTGAAAGCCCATTGAAATGGACCGGGATGTGACGGCATCCGTGCTTTGCCATACCGCGCAACCGGACCGGTACAGCAACTGATGTGAGGGGCAGGCAAGCGCTTAGTGAATGGATTCTTAATGAGATTGAGCGCGTTCCAGTTTCGACAACGTTCCCGCTAGATGGAATGGTTTGAAACCTGGATAACACGCAGATCCGGCACATTTGCGAAATAGATTGCTGCGATACCATTTGATCTCATTGGGAATTCTGATCCGGGGACCTCCGCTTTGCTGTCCAAGGCCAAACCGGTATAATTATTTTGAATTTTCTATCAAGAGAATGCCGCGTCACATGATGCGATAATCAGCTCTTACCCTGAGAATATGGTTGCGCACCCGCCTATAAAAGGCGGCGTTACCTGCTCATTCTGATATCGGCAATCGATCCCGAAGCTATCTGGCACCAGTTCAGGTGGAAAAATCGTTTTTCAAACGATCCTCTGTTCATTTCAGGGTGTTTTCAAGCCAGTCAACGGAATTCCGATTTCCGGGCGTAAGGGCGAGTTTTTTGTTAAAATACGCTTTAATTTCTTAATTTAGTGGAGTATTTAATGGCTGTAGAGAGGACTTTGTCTATCATCAAACCTGATGCGGTTGCTAAAAACGTGATCGGTGAAATCTATTCCCGTTTTGAAAGCAAGGGATTGAAAATAATCGCCGCGCGCATGCTATATCTGTCGAAGGCCGATGCGGAAGGTTTTTACGCAGTGCATCGCAGCCGCCCATTTTTTAGCGATCTGGTGAAGTTCATGATTTCGGGGCCGGTGATGGTGCAGGTGCTTGAGGGCGAAGACGCAATCGGCAAAAATCGGGAACTGATGGGCGCGACAGATCCGAAAAAAGCAGAGAGCGGTACCATCCGCGCGGATTTCGCCGATAGTATCGACGCCAACGCTGTGCATGGCTCCGATGCGCCGGAAACTGCCGCAACCGAAATTTCCTATTTTTTTCCGCAACTCAACATTTATTCTCGCTAGGAAAATCAAAGCTCGACCATGAGCGTTAATCTTCTCGATTTCGATGCAGAAGGGCTCGCCGGATTCTTTACGGAAATTGGCGAGAAGCCTTTTCGTGCCAGGCAGTTACTGCGCTGGATACACCGATGTGGCCATGCGGATTTCGGTGGCATGAGCGACTTGACGAAAGGATTGCGCGATAAGCTTGCTGCAACCGCCGTGATCGAATCCCCACCGGTTATCAGCGATCATGCCGCAACCGACGGTACCCGCAAATGGCTGCTTTCAGTGGGTGCAGGCAATGGAATCGAGACGGTCTACATCCCTGAAGCCAATCGTGGGACACTGTGCATTTCCAGTCAGGTCGGTTGCGCGCTGGCGTGCACCTTTTGCTCTACCGGCAGGCAAGGATTTAACCGGAATTTGACGGTAGCAGAAATCATCGGCCAGTTGTGGTGGGCAAATAAAGCGCTGGCGGGGGCGTTCGGTGGCGAGTCGCTTCGGGATCGGGCTGTTACGAATGTAGTGATGATGGGCATGGGCGAGCCTTTGGCAAATTTCGAAAATGTCGCCACTGCACTCGACCTTATGCTGGACGATAACGCCTATGGACTTTCGCGGCGGCGCGTAACGGTAAGTACGTCAGGCTTGGTACCGGCAATGGACCGGTTGCGGGAGCGTTGCCCGGTGGCGCTTGCGGTATCATTGCATGCGCCCAACGACATGCTGCGAGATCAACTGGTTCCAATCAACAAAAAATACCCCATCAAGGAATTGTTGGCGGCATGCGAGCGCTATCTTCAATCCGCACCCAGAGATTTCGTTACTTTTGAATACGTCATGCTGGATGGGATTAACGATAGTGTGACTCATGCGCGTGAATTGGTTCAGTTGGTGCGGCATACGCCTTGCAAGTTAAACCTGATTCCGTTCAATCCGTTTCCGAATTCCGGTTACAAGCGTTCGTTGCCGGAAGCGGTGTCCAGATTTCGGGATGTGTTGATGCAGGCCGGGTTGGTGGCCACGGTACGCAAGACACGCGGCGACGATATTGCCGCGGCGTGCGGTCAGTTGGCGGGCAGAGTCCATGACAAAACCCGACGCACAAGCCGCGGATCGATGGAAGTGGCAGGATGACGCAGATTTCGTGACGTACTTCGACGAATTTCTACAGGCAGCATTCGCATGCAGTTATAGAGCTGATTTCCGAATAAGAGGCAAAGTTGGCACAATGACGGATTCGTGTAATGGACACGCCTGACAACCGCGATACCACTTCTGGCGAGAACGAGAAACCAGCCCGGACAGTAACGGGTGTGGGCGAATTATTGCGAACGGAACGGTTGGCGCATGGCTTGAGCATCGAGGATGTCGCGCGGCAGTTGCGTTTGGCTGTGCGGCAGGTCACGGCGCTCGAGGAGGAGGACTACGATAAGTTGGCGAGCGGAACATTTGCGCGTGGATTCGTACGTAATTACGCCAAGCTGTTGCAAATGGATGCGGCGCCGTTATTGCAACAACTGGATCAGTCGCTTCCACCGGTTGCCCCTCAAACCATTACCTATCAAATCGAAGGTGTTCCGTTTCCTTCGAAGCAAAAACATGGAAGCCGCAACCTGGTCATCGCGGGTGTGATAATTCTGGTGTTGCTGCTGCTGATTTATGAAATTTATCGCGGTAACGAGGCTAGTATTGCCAATATCACCAATATCGGCATGCAGCCCAGCGTAAGCAGTGAAACCGGAATCGGGGTTGAGGAAGAAATCGAGCCGTTGCCCCTTCAGTCTCCTGACGAAACTCCAAACGGCGAGGGGGGCGGTGTCTCGCCTGCGGAGGAATCCGCAGACGAGACGGAAAGTGCTGCGCAGCTTCCTGCTCCCGTTCCTGCTCTCGTTTCGTCGCCGGCGCCGGCGACGAAAGCTGTTTCGGAAGCCGCTGTGCCCGAGCCACCGAGCGCAGCCTCCCCACCGTCGACGAGTCAATCGGCGGATGCGGCTGTTATCTCTCCAGTTGCGAGTGGAGGGGCAAATGGTGTTCGATTGATATTTACGGGAGAATCATGGACCGAAGTCAAGGACGGCAGAGGCAGATTGCTTCTTTCACGGATTAACCCCCGGGGCACTGAGCATGTTCTACAAGGTACGCCGCCATTCTTCCTGACGATCGGGAACGCGGCTGAGGTCAAGCTGGTCTACAATAGCAAGCCGGTTGATCTGGCGCCTTATATCAATGCCTATGGTGGAACGGCGCGGTTATCACTCGAATAGAATTTCAACATTTTTAGATTTTCATACCTATCATGACTATGTTTCAAAATTCTTTTCCCCCCCGTCGGAATAGTGTGGGCGTGTACGTAGATAAGATCAGGATTGGCGGTGGTGCACCGGTGGTGGTGCAATCCATGACCAACACCGATACCGAAAATGAAGTTGCCACCGCGGTACAAGTGGCGCAACTCGCGCGCGCGGGATCCGAGTTGGTGCGTATTACCGTCAATACCCCGGCCGCTGCGAAAGCAGTGCCGGCGATCCGGGCGCGCCTTGACGACATGGGTTGCGCGGTGCCGCTGATCGGCGACTTCCATTTCAACGGCCACAAGCTGGTGACCGACTACCCCGGTTGTGCGAAGGCACTGGCAAAGTACCGTATCAATCCCGGTAATGTCGGGCATGGAAAGAAGCGTGACGAGCAATTCTCCATTCTGATAGAAACAGCCTGCAAATATGACAAGCCGGTACGCATCGGCGTCAATTGGGGGAGTCTGGACCCGGAGTTGCTGGTACGCATGATGGATGAGAACGCGCGCTCCGCTGATCCGAAGGACGCGTCGCTCGTGATGCATGAGGCGTTGATCACTTCCGCCCTCGAAAGCGCCGCAAGGGCGGAAGAGATTGGATTGGGCCGCGACAGGATCGTACTATCCTGCAAGATGAGCGGCGTGCGCGACCTGATTACCGTTTACCGTGATCTTGCAGCACAATGCGACTATGCGCTGCATCTGGGAT
>JBDTHR010000072.1:0-7739 GCA_039936855.1 Nitrosospira sp.
GATTTTGCGGGGATTCGGCGTTAACACGCCCCGGGGAATCGGCTGTTTTAGTGTCGAGGAAGCGGTTGAGGCTGCCAGAAATCTGGGTGGTGCCGTGTGGGTGGTTAAAGCGCAGATTCACGCCGGAGGCCGTGGCAAGGGGGGTGGCGTAAAAGTAGCCAGGTCGCTTGACGAGGTAAAACAATACGCTGAGAAAATACTGGGTATGACGCTGGTTACGCATCAGACCGGCCAGCGCGGCCAGGTCGTCCGGCACCTTCTGGTAGAGCAGGGCGTTGATATTCGAAAAGAGTTTTATATCGGCCTGGTAGTTGATCGAAGTAGCCGGCGCGTCTGCCTGATGGCAAGTTCCGAAGGGGGAATGGATATCGAGGAGGTCGCGGTCAGCAATCCGGAAAAAATTCACAAAGTGTTGATCGATCCGCTCGCCGGCCTAACCGCACAGGATGCCGGCGACATTGCCGGCAAGATCGGCATCACGGAAACAGCGATGGAAGAAGCACAGTCTCTTTTGCAGAGCTTGTACCAGGCCTATGACAGCACAGATGCCTCACTGGTTGAAATCAACCCGCTGGTTCTTACCGCTGAGGAGCATATCGTTGCGCTCGACGCAAAAATGAGTTTTGACGACAACGCGCTCTTCCGCCACCCTGATATTGCTGCCCTGCGGGACCTGGACGAGGAAGACCCGGCGGAAATCGAGGCATCTCGGCATGGTCTCTCCTATATCTCCCTGGACGGCAACATCGGTTGCCTGGTCAATGGCGCGGGCCTGGCGATGGCAACCATGGATATCATCAAGCTCTACGGCGGGAATCCCGCCAATTTTCTGGATGTGGGCGGGGGCGCCACCGCTGAAAAAGTGGCGGAAGCCTTCAAGCTGATGCTGCGCAATCCCAAGCTGCAAGCCATACTCATAAATATATTTGGCGGGATCATGAAGTGTGATGTGATCGCAGAAGGGGTGGTGGCAGCCGCGCGGGAGTTGAAGCTGGACGTTCCGCTGGTGGTGCGCCTCGAAGGAACCAATGTGGAGCTGGGCAAAAAAATCCTGGGCGAATCCGGGCTGCGAATAATTTCCGCGGGGAATATGGCGGATGCTGCGGAGAAGGTTGTCATGGCCGCACAGTCGGCGGCGCCAGCAGCAGAATCTGCAACAAAAGGGGTATAGTATGGCTATCCTGATCGACCGTCATACTCGCGTCATGACTCAGGGTATGACGGGTAAAACCGGGCAGTTTCACACGCGCATGTGCCGGGATTATGCCTACGGAAAGAATTGTTTTGTCGCGGGCGTTAACCCTAAGAAAGCAGGCGAGAATTTCGAAAGCATTCCCGTTTTTGCTACCGTCGAGGAAGCAAAGCAGGCAACGGGTGCGACGGTTTCCGTCATTTATGTGCCCCCTCCATTCGCCGCCGCTGCTATTGATGAGGCCGTGGACGCAGAGCTGGACCTGGTAATCTGCATTACAGAGGGTATTCCGGTGCGCGACATGCTGCGCACCTGCTACAGGATGCAGGGGCGTAAAACCCGGCTGATCGGCCCCAACTGTCCGGGCATTATCACACCCGGAGAAATCAAGATTGGCATCATGCCGGGCTACATCCATAAACGGGGGCGCGTGGGTGTGGTATCGCGTTCGGGCACGCTCACTTATGAGGCTGTAGCGCAACTGATGGAGCAGGGATTGGGCCAGTCTACCTGTATCGGCATTGGCGGCGACCCGGTGAATGGGCTGAAGCACCTTGATGTGATGAAATTGTTCAACGACGATGATGAAACCGATGCTGTCTTGATGGTGGGCGAAATCGGCGGTTCCGATGAGGAGGATTGCGCTCGTTGGGTCAGGGAGCATATGAAGAAGCCAGTAGTGGGCTTTATTGCAGGTGTTACCGCACCGCAGGGCAAGCGCATGGGTCATGCCGGCGCGGTCATCTCCGGTGGTAAGGGCACGGCGCAGGAAAAACTTGCCGTCATGGAAGAGTGCGGGATTAAGGTAACGCGGAATCCCGCCGAGATGGGCAAGTTGCTCAAATCGGTGTTGTGACGATATATAACCCGGATGTTTCATAAATTGATGCGCGCCCTTGCTGGTCTTTTGTTTCGTATGAAAATTTCGTTCAGTCGGGCGTATGAATAACTACGCCACTCTTTCACAAAATTTCCCTACAAAACAAAATCCTGCGCAATCATCACGCAAATTCATGAAACATCCGGATAAGAATGGAGTAGCAGAAACCCGTATGATTTTTTCGCAATGATTTTTTTCTCTTTGATTTCCGCTCTTCTGCTGGACCGGTTGCGTCCAGGCAGCGATCGCAATCCTGTCATTTTACTCTTTCTCTCCTACGCCGATTGGCTGGAGCGATATTTCAATACCGGCGCGCGCCGCCACGGCGTCGTCGCCTGGATCGCCGCGATAACGCCTGTAGTGATACTGTGGAGCTGGATCTACTATTTCTTGCATAACCTCAATCCCATGCTGGCGTGGGTATGGAACGTCATTACACTTTATCTCACGATGGGATTTCGCCAGTTCAGCTATTCATTCGCAGAAATCAAGGATGCACTCAAAAATGGCGATACGCTGCTTGCGCGCGAGTTGTTGAAGGAACTGCACGGGGTCGAAGCGGAAAACCTCAGCAATCAGGAGATCGCACGGGTCACTATCGAGAAGGGGCTTGTCTATTCGCACCGCTATTTATTTGGGGTCATTGTCTGCTTTGCCGTCCTGCCGGGACCGCTGGGTCCGGTGTTGTATCGTAGTGCTGAATTGTTGAGTGAGCGTTGGAGCAATCGCCCGGATGCTTTCGGGGACTTTGCCACAAAGGCATTCGCGATAATCGATTGGCTTCCGGCAAGATTGACTGCGTTGAGCTTCGCCATTGCGGGGAATTTTGAGGATGCAGTTTATTGCTGGCGTGCACAGGCGGCATCATGGGTGGACCAGAATCAGGGCATCATTCTCGCCAGCGGTGCTGGTGCCCTTGGGGTTTGCCTGGGTGATCCGTTGGAAGAAGCCGGTGGCAAGCATTATCGTCCAGAGCTGGGTGTGGGCGAAGAAGCAGACATGGATTTTCTGCAAAGCACGGTAGGCCTGGTTTGGCGCTGCCTGGTGTTGTGGTTTCTGCTGCTTTTAATGCTGGAAATTGCCGGTTGGGCCGGGTAGATTAAAAAAGAGCAGGTTGTCGATTGCAAAAGCAGCGGTAAAGGCAGCATTGCTGAAGCATCGAATTAATGCCGGATCGATCCTGAGCATTCTCTGAGGTTTTCATGACAAATCCGTTAGTTATCGCCCAATCGGACCGCGTGATCGGGTTGCTGCCAAATTTTGCCAATCGGCATGGATTGATCACGGGTGCGACCGGATCCGGGAAAACCGTTACGTTGCAAGTGTTGGCCGAGCGGCTTTCATCAATCGGGGTGCCGGTATTCATGGCTGATGTCAAAGGCGATCTTGCGGGACTTTCCGCTTCAGGTGCAGGGTCGCCAAAACTGACGGAGCGACTTTCGCATCTTAAACTCGATGAACCGCAATGGATGTCATGTCCTGTTACATTCTGGGATATTTACGGAAAAGCAGGTCATCCCGTTCGGACAACGATTTCAGATATGGGACCGCTGTTGCTGGGGCGGCTATTCAACCTGAACGATACGCAGCAGGGCGTATTGACAATGGTGTTCAAGATCGCGGATGACAATGGATTGCTACTGCTTGACATAAAGGATCTGCGCGCGATATTGCAATTTGTCGGCACAAACGCGAAGAATTTCACTGTCCAGTATGGCAACGTCTCTGCGGCCTCGATAGGGGCCATTCAGCGCGCATTGCTGGAGATCGAGCAACAGGGCGGAGATGACTTCTTCGGTGAACCGATGCTCGATATAAGTGACTTGATACAAACCGATCGCAATGGGCGGGGCGTGATCAATATTCTTGCCGCCGATAAGCTGATGGGTTCACCCAAGTTGTATTCGACTTTTCTACTGTGGATATTGTCGGAGCTGTTCGAATGCCTTCCCGAAGTTGGCGATGAAGGAAAACCAAAGCTGGTTTTTTTCTTCGACGAAGCCCATTTGCTGTTTAGCGAAGCGCCCAAGGCGTTGCTGGAGAAAATTGAGCAGGTGGTGAGATTGATACGGTCCAAGGGAGTAGGCGTTTACTTTGTCACGCAGAGTCCGCTGGATATTCCCGAAAGCGTTTTAGGCCAGCTTGGCAATCGGGTACAGCATGCATTGCGCGCGTTTACCCCGAGGGACCAGAAGACAGTCAGGTCCGCAGCCCAAACCATGCGGGCCAATCCGGATTTTGATACGGAAAAAGTAATCACGGAGCTCGCTGTCGGGGAAGCCCTCGTGTCGTTTTTAGACGAGAAAGGCCGTCCAGCCAAGGTTGAGCGTGCGTTTATTTTGCCACCGGCATCGAGAATTGGCCCTATTACCGATGCGGAGCGTACGGCCGTCATCAGATCATCGGTCATTTTCGGCCATTACGAACAGACGGTTGATCGCGAATCGGCATACGAAATAATCAGGAGTCGTACAGCCCTAAAACAGAATGCCGAAAGTGAGCCAAGCCCACAGTCGGCCCGGACGGGCTCAACGGGTACCGGCGGTGGTGTGAGGGGTATATTGGGCGATATGCTGCTCGGCAAGACAGGTCCGCGCGGAGGCCATCACCCCGGCATTCTCGATACGCTTGCCAAAAGCGCAGCGCGTTCCGCGGGTTCCCAGGTTGGCCGCGAGATCTTTCGCGGCGTTTTGGGTGGTATCTTCGGGGGCGGCGGGCGCAGGCGTTGAGGATGGCAACCGCATCCTGAACCTCGTGAACCGCCAGAAGCAGGCGGTTCAGCATGGCGTAGTCCGGAAGGCTGCATGATACAAAGGATGCCCGAGATGCGAACGAGCGGGAATGCGGGATTTTGCCGATTCGAGGTGGTATCTTTGGCCAGAAAGTAGTGAGGGTTACCCTATCGCAGTTAATCAAAGGAGAGCCGGTGATGCATTTGATCGCGGCAGTTGTTCTGATTATGACATTTGCAGGCTGTACGGCTACCAGGCAGGGTGAGCGGCCTCCGGGACCATTGCCCGCGACCACGAGACCCGTCTATAACCTCACCGGTTACTCGCCGGCTTTCAAGGATGGCTATATCGATGGCTGCGAGACCGCGAAGAAAACGCGTTTCGGACTCAAGGACAAAAATCGGTTCGCAACCGATGCTCAATATAAACTGGGTTGGAACGACGGTTTTAGCATTTGCGGCGGCAAACAATAGAGCGGGATGCCGTTAAATTGCCGGCAATCCGTGCCCTGGTAACGCGATCGATGTGGCTGGGATATAATAACGGTTTTTGCCACTATCAATGAGACGTTTATTTCCTCTGTTGTTCTGCGTGTTAGCCTTACCGGTTGCGGCGCAGCAAGCCAAGCTTTCTACCGCCCCGCAGACCTTATCGGTGGCTGCCAAATCCTATATTCTCACTGATTTCCAAAGCGGGCAGACTTTGTTCGGTCAGAATGTTCACGAACGTGTCGAGCCCGCGTCGCTTACAAAAATAATGACGGCGTATGTGGTTTTCTCCGCGCTCCACCAGAAACGCATTACCCTGACTCAGGTCGTGGCGGTGTCGGAGCAGGCTTGGCGGGCGCCGGGTTCCCGCATGTTTATCGAACCCAGCAGGACAGTAACGATTGATGAATTAATTCGCGGCATGATCGTTCAATCCGGTAATGATGCCTGCATAGCATTGGCAGAAACTATTTCGGGTTCGGAGAGCGCCTTTGTGCAGGTAATGAACAAGGAGGCGAGCCGTTTGGGTATGAAGAATACCCGGTTCGCCAATTCAACCGGTTTGCCGGATCCCGCGCATTACAGCACGGCTTACGATCTCTCCCTGCTGGCGGCTGCCATGATCAGGGATTTTCCTGAATACTATCCGCTTTATTCTCTGCGTGAATATACGTACAACAAAATCACGCAAGCAAATCGTAACCGTCTTTTGTGGCTTGATCCTAACGTGGACGGGTTGAAGACAGGGCATACTGAAGCTGCGGGCTATTGTCTCGTTACGTCAGCCAGGCGCGGCGAGCGGCGATTGATTTCGGTAGTGATGGGAACAGCCTCCGATAGCGCGCGCACCATGGAAAGTCAGCGTATGCTGAATCATGGTTTTCAGTTTTACGATACCATCCGGTTATATCCGAAAGACACGGAAGTGATTGCGATCCAGATATGGAAAGGCTCGAAAGACAAGCTCAGGACAGGTTTCGGGCATGATATCTATTTCTCTCTTCCAAAAGGTCAGACCGATAAGCTGAAAGCCAAGGTGGAATATAAACAGCCGCTGGTTGCTCCCATTGCCGCAGGAAGAAAAGTGGGCAGGGCGAAATTCACGCTCGATGGCAAACTTGTAGCAGAGCATCCATTGGTGGCATTGGAAACAGTGAGTTCCGCGAATATTTTTGGCCGCGCTTGGGATAGCATGAGGTTGATCTTTAATTAGCGCTGGATGAATGCGCTCCGCAACAGATTTTACGAACAAGGCTCATCATGATTTATCTGAACGGTGATTTCATGCCTATCGAAGAAGCCCATGTTCCTGTGCTGGACAGGGGTTTCATTTTTGGCGATGGTGTATATGAAGTAATTCCTGTCTATTCCCGCAAAGCTTTCCGCCTGGCCGAGCATCTGCTCCGCTTGCAGCACAGCCTCGACGGGATTCGGCTGCAAAATCCGCACTCGGCTGACGAGTGGAGCGGTTTGCTGGAGCAAGTCATCGCTGGCAATGATCATGACGATCAATACCTTTACTTGCATGTTACGCGCGGTGTCGCGCGGCGGGATCATGCTTTTCCAAAAGGGGTAATGCCCACGGTGTTCATCATGAGTAATCCATTGCTGGCGCCGCCGTCGGAACTGCTTTCTACCGGGGTTGGCGCCATCACAGCCAATGACAACCGATGGTTACGTTGTGACATCAAGGCGATTTCACTGTTGCCCAACGTATTGCTGCGTCAGATGGCGGTTGATACAGGTGCAGTGGAAACAGTACTTTTACGGGAAGGTTTTATGACGGAAGGGGCGGCCAGCAACATTTTTGTAGCAAGAAATGGTGTTCTGCTGGCGCCACCAAAAAATCATCTCATGTTGCCTGGTATTACTTATGACGTCGTACTGGAGCTGGCAGTGGCCGAGAAAATTCCATACGAAGTGAGGGTCATTTCTGAATATGAAGTACGTACGGCAGAGGAACTCTTGCTTACATCCTCAACCAAGGAAATCATGCCTATCACTCACCTCGACGGTAAACCGGTGGGCGATGGTAAACCGGGTGCGATGTTTGCATTACTGCACAGGCTCTACCAGAGCTACAAGCATAACGTGATGCGAGGCAAATTTCCCAATATCTAGCCCGGATGTTTCATAAATTGACGCGCACCCTCGCTGATCTTTTATTTCGTATGAAAACTTCGTTCAGTCGGGCGTAGGAATAACTACGCCACTCTTTCACAAAATTTCCTGACAAAACAAAATCCTGCGCAATCATCACACAAATTTATGAAACATCCGGGCTAGAAAGCCGCAACCCATGAATTCGCACGAGCAAACTACTCTAATTGAATACCCTTGTGATTTTCCCATTAAAATCATAGGGCGCGTCGTGTCCTTGCCGGGTTTTCCGCCCGATGCGGCGTCGCTGGAACATGGCCGGCAGACGTTTACCCAGGCGGTCCTGA
>JBDTHR010000073.1:0-12205 GCA_039936855.1 Nitrosospira sp.
TGAATTAACCCGGATGAGTTATTCGTTAATAGTCGTGCCACTCATTCCGACTCTTCCTTGACCAAAGTAAGGTTGGTATCTGCCATCAGGTTTCCAAGAAAGCACTGGAAATTCATATCTTCTTTCAGCACGGCACGGACATCGATTATGAGGCGTAATCGTCCACTATCCAGTCTCAGAAGCTTCAGATAACTGGGGAAAACGTGATGTGCCGGTACAGCAATGCCGTTGCCCGCGCTATCTGCCGGATAACTTACCCATTCGGGCACCAGGCCGGACTGGCGGATGGTGGCTTCGGACTCTTCATATATGTAGGCCATGATGCCGATGGCGGCACTCGTCCAGTAACTGATCGGTATAAGCGGTTGCGCTGCCTGAATGGATTTCGCAGCTTGCAGCGACTCACGCTTGGGTTTGGCTTTCATAAGACTCCTCTGTCAGCAAGGTTGGAACTGCTCTCTCGCCGCAGATCGGGCGGAATGACTGAGTTCCGGTCCTGGTTCCTGGTATATATAAGGGCAAGGGGGACTGTGCAAATATCGCGCAAGTGAAGTTGTCCGGGAGGGATAAGCGTATTTTACGGGTTTTCAGGTGTGCTGCCCATTGGACCAAAGTACACCTCACGTTGTCGCCTATCGCAAATTCAACGCAGATTATTCAGGTTTTCGATGAGCGTGCCCCGATCGCTGGGCTGACCATATCGCCTGAAGTCTCCCTCGCACGTTTTGCGCCCGGAGCAAGCGCATTAACCACTGCCAATGGCAGGGGTAGCAACTGTTCACATGATACCGACGCGATCAATTCGCCGGAAAGTCCCGCGCTTATCAAGCCGCGAGTCCCATGGCCCAGGCTGGTATATAGTCCGGGCAATAATTTTCCAACCAGCGGCATTGCGCCGGGGAGAGAAGCTCTTACCGATGCACGGCCGTCAAGTTGCCTCATATCCAACGAATCCGTATTCATTGATCGGGCTAATACCGGCGATATTTCCGTCACTCTGGATAAATTTTTGGCGTGGTCGGCTATGCGCAAATCAACTGCTTCATCATTGAAGCTGTGTGTCGCACCCATCATGTGCAAGCCTGCGATCGAGGGGAGCAGGTAGCCGCTGGTACAAACGATGGTTCGCAGGTTGCGGCTATGCAATGTCGCGGGCAATGCAGTAATTTGCCCCCGTACCGGCGTCAGCGGCAGGCTTGCCAGGGGTGCGAACGATTTCACCTCATATCCAGTGCAAACGACCAATAGCTGAGCCTCGTAGGACCAGGCCTGTTCACTCAGGTTTTTCCCCTCCACACGCCAGCCGGCATCAACGGCTGCCAATGACTCGACACGATGCCCGGTGAAGTGAGCGATGGCTGGATTCGACGCCAATTCCGCGCACATCCGCGGCGGAACCACCCAGCCTCCGGCCGGAAACCACAGCCCCCCATATGCCAGCTCGATACCCGCCAGCAGCGATGCTTCAGCCGCATCTACGCGCCGCAATACATGTGGCGGCCAATCGAGGGCCGCCAGTTTGTCGATTCGTTTCGCTTCTTCCGCTGAAAATGCCAGCTGCAGCTCTCCGCATTCGGCCCGAACGATGCCATCTACGGGCAGTTTTTCATCGAGCAGGGCAAGAGCGTGCCCATAGGATGCCAGAACGAAGCGTTGCAACGAGTTCATGCCGGCGGCCAGACGAGTGTGCAGTATGCCGATGGGGTTGCCCGATGCCCCTGCGGCCAGCACAGGCGATCGTTCGATCAGCTTGACAGAGACGCCGCGCATCGCCAGCGCTGAAGCAGCGGCACAACCGGCGACACCCCCGCCGATGACGATGGCTGTTGCCGGAATGGATCGAGCAGGGTGCGACCCAGGAAGGCGGCCCTGCAGCATTTCACGCTTCAGGCCGAAACCGGGCGATTTGTTTACCTGGAACCCGGCTTGCTCCAAGCCGCGCCGTACGTGGCCGGCACAGGTATAAGTGGCAAACGTGGCGCCCGGCCGGGAGGCCTGCGCGATGCCCGCAAACACTTGCTGAGTCCACATTTCAGGATTACGGGCGGGTGAAAAGCCATCCAGAAACCATGCGTCGATACCGCCGCTGATTTCAGGCAGCGACCTGGCGACATCGTCTACTACCAGCGTGAGGCGTACCCGGCCTTTGCCGAAGCTCCACCGATTCCATCCAGGCACGCGGCGCCGCCAACGCTTGATGAGCTCGGCGGCATAGTCTTGCAGCGCCGGCCATTGTGCCAGCGCGATGCTCAACTCCTGCTCTGTAAGCGGATATTTTTCGACGCTGAAAAAATCCAGGCTGCATCTGGAAGAGGATGGGATAACTTCATCGAATAGTTGCCACGTACATAAAAAACTCAATCCCGTGCCGAAACCCGTCTCGCCGATGGCAAGTCCATCCCCGCTTGGCAATGATGCAAGACGCTCGGCCAGATGGTTGCCTTCCAGGAAAACATGGCGTTTTTCCGCCATACCGGAATCTCTTGAAAAATAGACATCGCCGAAGCGGGAAGAAAACGGTTGGCCGTTCTGCCAATCAAGCATCACCGGTAGGGGTTTAATATGCAGTCAAGCCGGGAGCTTGAATGGATTGCGCTGGCGGCAATAATTAGCCGGATTACACATAATTCGGACCAGGTCGGTTATTACATCAAAACGAAAACACAGCAAACGTAAGGATCAGACGATACGTGGGTACTTACATATCAGCCTGGGCAATCACTCGATATTATTTATCTGCCTGTGCAATTTGACCGTCTCGGCATTTTTTTTACGCATTCGAAGATTGAGAAACTCCACACCGACCGAAAATGCCATCGCAAAATAAATATAGCCTTTCGGGATATGGACATCGAAACCTTCGACGATGAGCGTCATCCCTACCAGTATCAGGAAAGAAAGAGCAAGAATCTTGATGGTTGGGTGACCCTCCACAAAATCACCGATGGACTTTGCTGCCATCAACATTACCAGCACTGCCAGAATAATGGCAATGGCCATCAACGTGACATGTTCCACCAGTCCGATAGCGGTAATGACCGAGTCCAGCGAAAAAACAATGTCCAGGATGGCAATCTGTATCAACACCATGCCCATGCTGGTAACGACGATGTTTTTGCCGTTATCGCCCACACCCTCGAGACTGTTATGAATTTCATGGGTCGCTTTGAACAGCAGGAACATCCCGCCCCCGATCAGCACAATGTCCCGGCCGGAAACCGAATTACCAAACACGGTAAACCACGGTTCGGTCAAACCCATTACCCATGTTATCGAGAAAAGTAAACCAAGGCGGGTCAGCATGGCCAGGCCGAGCCCCAATCTCCTTGCGAAATCACGCTGAGCCTCAGGAAGACGGCCGACAAGAATCGAAATGAAAATAATGTTGTCTATGCCTAAAACGATTTCCAGGGTAGTTAAAGTCAACAGCGCTACCCAAGATTCGGGACTCGTCACCTACTCAAACATCAATTTCTCTTATGGTCACGGTTAACGCCGACCTCGATCGGGTGCATCATTTCGCTGCCCAACTTTTACTGGATGTCATCATGAATTTCATCGGTGGTTTATTGCGCGGATTTTTCTGGTCGCCATGCGGAGCTACTACAGTGCCAAGGGGAAACAGCCAGAAAAAGCTTCTTATATTATAACGCCCAGGCTCATCGCGAACCAGCAATGGGGGTCCGTCCAGGTATGTTCCACTTCGAAGCCGCCGCGCTGGAGCAGGTCTTTCAGGCACTCGACCGTATACTTGTAGCTGTTTTCCGTGTGGATGCGCTCACCTTGGTAGAACTGCAATGTGGTATCCAGCGCGTCGACTCTGACTGATTGGGGGCGCATGCTTTCCAGATGCAATTCGATACGGGATGCCTTATGGTTCCAAAAAGACACATGGCTGAAAGAATCCGGTTCGAATTGGCCGCCAAGTTCGCGGTTGATTCTCACGAGAAGATTCTTGTTGAACGACGCGGTTATTCCAGCGCTGTCGTTATACGCCGCGTGCATGACATTTGCGTCCTTGACGAGATCTACCCCAAGCAGTAGCTGATCTCCTCTCGATAGGTGCCGTGCTACATTTCGGAGTAGCGCGATGGCTTCGCCATGCTCAAGATTGCCGATGCTGGAGCCGATATACAGGACCAGACGTGGCGAGGGCTGTAGTTTCAAAAACCCAAGGTCTTCAAAATCTCCAATTTGGGGATGCACATTTACGCCGCCCAGTTCCCTTTCGACTTCATCTTTAGCCAACTGGAGAGCCGCGCCGGATACATCAAGCGGAAAATAATTCACGTTGCATTGCTGTCGCAACAGTGAACGCAACAAAATACGTGTCTTGGTAGCCGTCCCTGCGCCGAGTTCGCTTATGGAGACGTCCTGGCCGAGCCGGCCACATATTTCATCGGCATAGGTCATCAGTATGGCAGCTTCGGTTCGTGTAGGGTAATACTCGGGCAAACAGGTAATTTTTTCGAACAACGCTGAACCCTGGGCATCATATAGCAGCTTGGGCGGGAGGCTCTTGGGCATGCGTGTAAGACCCAGAAGCACGTCCTCTGCTATTACCGCCGACGGACCCGCTATGGGGGTGCGGGCCGAGCTTCGATTCAAACGCTCAGGTGTGATCATGTGCCCCCCTCAACATCGGTAAACCGGATGCACGGAGAAGTGCCTGGGCATCTGGAAGAGTGCAAGCTAAACGCATGGATGCCAGTAAAATAAATGCTTGAAAGTCAGGCAGGGACTGGATCAATTTGTCATTTATGGTAAGCAGTTGGCAAGCCTCAGGTCTGTCTACGCACCTCGTCATACCGCCTGCGCCGCTTGAGCGAAGACCGGACGTATCTTGTGTTCTTGCGTATTGGCTGAAAGTTCTCGACATAGGCTATTTCATCTTTTTGAAGTTGTTTCGGCATGATTTCAAAACTGCTGTAACGAGAAAACCGATGCGTTATTCCCTTCATTTGTTTATGCAAGTTAACGTTCGCGAACCTATTCATAAAAATGTGCTGCTCATACAAAATCTTATCGGTTCTCGTTAACTCTGCTGTGCATTTTCTATAAAGACCCGCATTCATTCTGTGCGCTGCCAGACATAGGGGCGCGATCGCTGACGAAGCAGTTAGTGATTGCCGTTGATGAATTTTTACGGGTGTGTGGGAAAAATTGTCTTTGTACGTTACCGTACTGACCCATTTTAGGAGTTAAAGCATTCTGCATTCCTCCGACTCGCTTTGGAAGCTAACCGAAGCGGCCAGGGATGAAATCAGGGAAATCCTCAGTTAGAGGCAAAACCCAACTGAAGCTTGGAATTAAATCACTTCTACAGGAGATAACCATGAGTTATGAAGATCGCGATACTTACGGCATGTACAAAAATTATGGCAAAAACGAGGGTCCCGGACCCCGGCTGATGGGTGCAGATACGCTCATTGGGGAAGATGTCTACAATCAGAAAGACGAGGATCTTGGCGACATCAAGGAAATCATGCTGGATATGAACAATGGCAAAATTGCTTACGCGGTATTGTCTTTTGGCGGGTTCATGGGTATGGGAGACAAGCTTTTTGCTGTGCCCTGGAGTGCACTGAAGCTGGATACGGAGAACAAGCGCTTTATACTCAATGTGGATAAGAAGCGCCTCGACTCCGCTCCCGGATTCGATAAAGACCACTGGCCCGACATGGCGGACCCGAGTTGGCAGAATACCATTAACGCGTATTACGGAACAAAATCATACACTGACACAAGCTACGCGGACACAAAATCCACCAAGGACTACACGACCCGCCCATAAAATGACGAAAGGATAATACCTGCGGCGCCGGTCAGCATTGATCATGCCAAAATGAGACCAATGTTGACTATAAGCATAAATAACAGGCAGATCCGTACGCGCCGAATCAGCGGAACGGCGTGATTTTTCAAGATGAAGTCAAAGAGGCAAGTTTATCTTGCCTCTTTTTTTTAAATAGCTCGACTTTCCACCAATCCAGTAATAGACGAATAACATCCCGCCGTGTCGACCTGTCGTCAATAAGGTAAATGGGGACTTGATACAGGTAAGTGCGCATCACTCGTCCTGCAACTTGCACCACTTTCTGTAGACTTGGGAAGAGACAAGTTTGATCATGGCGGGCGCCCAAGACTGCGTTCTGCGTTGCTCTATCTGCTCATTGCCAGAATTGACCTTTGGTAAGCCCAGCGTAGCGATAAAGATGCTGTCAGGCGTTTACTAGAAAGATCAATGCCTTCGACATAAGTCCCGCCCAATGCTGCAAATCCTATGCCTATCAGATAAACATCGGCTCAAATGTTTTATCGTCAGCTCTTCAGTTCCATCGTAAATTGGAGTATTCCTTTACGTATGGGGGAAAATTCCATAGCTGCCAAGCTGTCAGGTCCTGGCGTTCTGCATGTTGCTTGTCATAGGCTGTTAAACTCTGCTGAATGCAATCGATCCCTTACTGGCGCCTTTCCGGTTTTTATTTCTTCCATTTCGCTTTTATCGGTGCTTTTGCTCCTTACTGGAGCCTCTACTTAAAGTCCCTTTCGTTCGAGGCGTTTCAGATCGGCGTGCTCATGTCCCTGTTGCATGTGACGCGTATTTTTGCTCCGGCTGCATGGGGCTGGCTTGCCGACCATACCGGCAAGCGGTTGCTGATCGTGCGATCGGCCGCCATTACAGGATTAATAAGTTATTGCGCGGTTTTTTTCGGCGAGTCGTTTACATGGCTATTCGTAACCATGGCGCTGCTAAGTTTTTTCTGGAGCGCTTCTTTGCCCTTGATCGAAGCAACTACGCTTTCCTACCTTGGCGAGAGCACCGCAAAGTATGGGCGTATTCGAGTCTGGGGTTCGGTAGGATTTATTTTCGCGGTGATAAGCGTCGGTTATCTGCTTGATTCAACGAATATTGCCGCACTGTTGTGGGCGGTGCTCGGATTCAAGCTGGGTATTGTCATTTGTTCGCGCCAGATCCCGGAGGGTGAGATAGTGGTCCATGCTGCCGTTAGCCACTCCATTCGGCAAATATTCAGGCGTCCGGAAGTGATGGCCTTTTTTGCTGCCTGTTTGTTGATGGCGCTTGCTCATGGCCCCTATTACACTTTCTATTCTATTTATCTGGTAGAAAACGGTTATAGCAAGAGCATGGTTGGTTGGCTATGGGCTATCGGCGTAATTTGCGAAATAGGCATTTTTTTCCTGATGCCACAGTTGATGCATCGTTTCCGCCTCAAGCAGATCATGGTTTTCAGCCTGGCCTGCGCGATAGTGCGCTTCTTGATGATCGGTTGGGGAGTGGAGTGGCCTGTCATCATATTATTGGCGCAGATACTTCACGCTGCGACCTACGGTGCTCATCATGCTACGGCCATGATGTTCGTGCATCAATTCTTTCGAGGGCGCCATCAAGGCACGGGACAAGCTCTCTACACCAGCCTTACATTCGGTATTGGCGGCACGATTGGCGGGATATTCAGCGGCTATGCCTGGGAATCGCTCGGGCCGAGCCTTACTTTTACTGTGAGCGCGGCCGCTGTTCTGCTTGGGTTGACATTGGTGGTGTGGAAGATGAACATCGAGCGGTAATGTAAAACAGGGCGCAACGCTTATGTCACTGTCTCTTACTGTCTCGTTATGGGATAATTTCAAATTCCATTGGAATCGAGGTTCGATTAGATTCGAATTCTGAGAAATGCAAACGCTATACGATAAACTCTGGCGAAGCCATGTGGTACATGAGGAATCCGATAAGCCGGATGGCATGACCCTGCTCTATATCGACCGCCACCTCGTACATGAAGTTACCAGCCCGCAGGCATTCGAAGGATTGAAACTGGCTGGACGCAAGCCGTGGCGGCTCGATTCGATCCTGGCAGTGGCCGACCACAACGTGCCCACTACCCGGCGTGCCCATGGCATCAGCGACCCGATATCGCGTCTCCAGGTAGAGACCCTTGAGCAGAATTGCGAGGAACTGGGCATCACCGAATTCAGGATGAACGACCTGCGCCAGGGTATTGTTCACGTAATAGGCCCGGAGCAGGGCGCCACGTTGCCCGGCATGACAGTGGTATGCGGTGATTCGCATACCAGTACGCATGGTGCATTTGGCTGTCTTGCTTTTGGTATTGGCACATCGGAGGTGGAGCATGTGCTCGCGACACAATGTCTGCTTTTGAAGAAAGCAAAAACGATGCGGGTAGCAATCGAGGGCGACCTCGGTCATGGCATCACCGCCAAGGATATCGCACTCGCGATTATTGGCGAGATTGGTACGGCGGGCGGCACCGGCCATGCCATTGAATTCACCGGCAGTGCCATACGCGAGCTTTCCATGGAGGCAAGGATGACGCTTTGCAACATGGCGATCGAGGCCGGGGCGCGGGCAGGCTTGGTAGGGGTGGACGATACCACTATCGACTATCTCAGAGGACGCCCTTTTGCGCCAAAAGGTGATCTGTGGGATAAAGCTGTGGTTCACTGGCGCACGCTGAAAAGCGAAGAGGGCGCAAGCTTCGACAAGACGATATCGCTGGATGCGGCACAAATCAAGCCGCAGATAACCTGGGGAACGTCCCCGGAAATGGTGGCCGCAATCGACGGAAAGGTGCCTGATCCGTCGCGAATTACCGATATCGTGAAACGCCAGGACATGGAGCATGCGCTGAAATATATGGGACTTGCCCCTAATACACCGATCAGCGAAATTCGTCCGGATAAGATATTCATCGGGTCGTGCACAAATGCGCGCATTGAAGACCTGCGCGCTGCGGCGAATGTGGTGAAAGGAAAGCATATTGCCGCGAGCGTCAAGCTCGCGATGGTGGTACCGGGTTCGGGCCTGGTAAAGCAGCAGGCGGAACAGGAGGGGCTAGACCGGATATTTCTTGATGCCGGCTTTGAATGGCGGGAACCGGGTTGCTCGATGTGCCTCGCGATGAACGATGACCGGCTTGAATCCGGCGAGCGTTGTGCTTCTACTTCCAATCGCAATTTCGAGGGCAGGCAAGGGTTCGGGGGACGTACTCATCTGGTGAGCCCGGCCATGGCGGCAGCGGCAGCGGTAGCGGGACATTTTGTGGATGTACGGGAAATATATTAAAATTCGGTGGCAATAAAACGGGTTCTTTTTTTTACTAAAAAATGGGAGTTGCAATGAGAGCGTTTTCAATTATGGTTGCTTTGGTCGCTGTTTTCGGTCTGTCCGCATGTCATACCGTGCAAGGTGTGGGTAAGGATCTCCAGAGTGGTGGTGAGGCGATACAAAAACAGGCAGAATAGTTAAAAGTATCGGTTCGTGAAAAAGTTTCTTTTCTGCGAAGGATTGGTGGCGCCGCTCGATCGTGCTAATGTCGATACCGACGCCATCATTCCCAAGCAATTTCTGAAATCCATCAAGCGGTCTGGTTTCGGGCAGAACCTGTTTGACGGGTGGCGTTTTCTGGATCACGGCGAGCCGGGCATGGATACCGCTCGGCGTAAGCCGAATCCGGACTTCATACTTAACCTGGCGCGATACAAGGGTGCGCAAATACTGCTTGCACGCTCAAATTTCGGCTGCGGTTCGAGCCGCGAACACGCGCCGTGGGCACTTCAGGATTATGGTTTTGAGGTGATCATCGCGCCCAGTTTCGCTGATATTTTCTTCAACAACTGTTTCAAGATCGGCCTGCTTCCTATTGTGCTGGATACGGCTGACGTGGATCAATTGTTCACGGAAGTGGAGACCAAAACTGGCTATCGGTTGCTGGTCGACTTGCAGGATCAATCGGTAACGATGCCCGGCGGCAAGTCTTTCTATTTTGATATCGATCCTTTCCGTAAACATACTTTATTGAATGGCCTGGACGAAATTGGCCTGACTCTGCAACACACGGATAAGATCAAGGCTTTTGAAGAGAAGCACCGTGCTGCGCAGCCATGGTTGTTTACATGATTTTTCTACCGGTTCAAAACCAGGGATTTTATGAAAATTGCAATCCTGGCGGGTGACGGTATCGGCCCGGAAATTGTTGCCCAAGCTGAGCGAGTTCTGGAAGCGTTAAGAAGCGACGGGTTAAAGTTTGAGCTGGAACCGGGCTTATTGGGTGGTTGTGCCGTAGAAGCGACTGGCGAGCCATTTCCGGAAGCGACGCGTAATCTCGTGACCGGTGCGGATGCCGTTATCCTGGGTGCCGTTGGAGGCCCCCAATTTGATACGCTGCCGCGTCACTTGCGGCCGGAACAGGGTTTACTCGGTATTCGAAAGGCGCTGAATCTGTTTGCCAACTTGCGTCCGGCGGTACTTTATCCAGAGCTCGCCAATGCTTCGACGCTAAAATCCGAAGTGGTGACGGGTCTGGATATTCTTATCGTGCGCGAATTGACGGGAGACATCTATTTTGGCGAGCCCAGAGGTATCGAATGTCGCGACGGCCAGCGTGTTGGTTACAATACCATGATCTACAGCGAAACCGAGATTCGCAGAATTGCGCGGGTGGCTTTTCAGGCCGCGCGTAGACGCGATCGCAGGCTTTGCTCGGTGGACAAGATGAATGTACTCGAATGCACCCAACTGTGGCGCGATGTGGTGTCCGAGACAGCGAAGGATTATCCGGACGTGGAACTCTCGCACATGCTGGTGGATAATGCCGCCATGCAGTTGGTGCGCAATCCTCGGCAGTTCGATGTGATGGTGACGGGCAACATGTTTGGCGATATCCTGTCGGATGAAGCCTCCATGCTGACCGGTTCGATCGGCATGTTGCCATCGGCCTCGCTGGATGCCCGAAACAAGGGTCTCTATGAGCCGATACATGGGTCCGCTCCCGACATTGCCGGCAAAGACGTAGCCAATCCCCTGGCAACGATATTGTCAGCGGCGATGATGTTGCGCTATACGTTCGACCAGGAAGCAGCAGCCTTTCGCATCGAGAATGCGGTTAAGAAAGTCCTGGCTCAGGGGTATCGTACTGCAGACATCTACGAGACGGGAATGAAGAAGGTCGGCACAGTGGCAATGGGCGATGCGGTACTGGCAAACATATAGGGAATGAAAGGGACCAGGTTCAGTTTCCTGGAGGGAGGCGATCGATGAAAAGAGTTGGGTTTATTGGGTGGCGGGGCATGGTAGGGTCGGTGCTCGTGCAACGGATGCGGGAAGAGAATGATTTTGCATTGGTGGAGCCGACTTTCTTTTCCACTTCCCAGAAAGGCGGCAAGGGTCCGGATATCGGCCAGGAAACGCCGTTGCTCGGAGATGCGCATGATATAGGCCAGCTTAAGTCAATGGACATCCTTGTTTCCTGCCAGGGCGGAGATTACACCAGCGCGATCTTCCCCAAACTGCGCGAAGCAGGCTGGCAGGGTTACTGGATCGATGCGGCCTCCACATTGCGTATGGCAGATAATGCAATCATCATACTTGACCCCGTTAATCTGCCGGTTATCGAGCAGGCGTTGCATGACGATGTCAAAAATTATATTGGTGGCAATTGCACCGTCAGCTTGATGCTGATGGCTGTGGGCGCACTGTTCGAAGAAGATATGGTGGAATGGATGAGCGCGATGACTTATCAGGCGGCGTCCGGCGCGGGCGCCCAGAACATGCGGGAATTGTTGCTGCAGATGGGTGAAGCGCATCGTGGGGCAAAAAATTTGCTCGACGACCCGGCGGCGGGCATACTTGATATTGACCGGGAGGTTGCGGGAACGTTGCGTAATGAAAATTTTCCAACCGCGAATTTCGGTGTGCCGCTGGCAGGCAGTCTTATTCCCTGGATAGACAAGGATCTGGGCAACGGACAGACCAGAGAAGAATGGAAAGGCCAGTCCGAGACGAACAAGATCCTGGGACGCACTGATCAGGTGATACCGGTCGATGGTATCTGTGTTCGTGTCGGCGCAATGAGATGCCATAGTCAGGCGCTGACCATCAAACTCAAGAAGGACGTTCCGCTGGACGAAATAGAGGATATTCTTGCTGCATCCAACAGTTGGGTACGGGTTATCCCGAACGAGCGCGAGAGCACGTTGCAAGAACTGACTCCGACTGCGGTTACTGGAAGGCTCACAATTCCAGTGGGAAGACTGCGCAAGCTTGCCATGGGAGGAGAATATCTTTCAGCGTTTACAGTGGGAGATCAGTTATTGTGGGGCGCGGCGGAACCTTTACGCAGGATGCTGAGAATTCTGGTTCAGGCCTGAGAGTGGGTGGAACCGT
>JBDTHR010000074.1:0-9102 GCA_039936855.1 Nitrosospira sp.
ATTTTCGTTCGGCACAGAGGTGCGACGTCGCCGTGCTGGCTGGTACCTGGCACAAACAGCATCGTGACGCCGCGCAATTAGATAGCAAACATCACTTGGAGACCAGCATGAACATGAAGCATATTCAAAAAATCATTATTGCGGCTATCTGTGGCTTTTCCTTGATCGGCCCAGCAGCGGCCCAGAAAAATATGACGAGTGCACCCGGAATGGACACAACCGACAAGACTACGAAGAGCGTTCCGGGGACCACTGAAACTCCTGCAGGCATGAATACTGCCCCTGGAACGAATCCGCAAAGACCTTTGCGGAGCGCTGCTCCTGGTCCCACCGCAGCACCTGGCGCTATTACGACTGCCCCCGGAATGGCCACGCCCGCTTACGATTACGGCGGTGCAACCGCACCCACGGAGGCCGAGTCTCGTCTTATTGCCAGTGGCTGGCGCATTTCGAAGCTGAATAAAACAATCGTATATAACGATGCCAATGAGAAAATTGGAAAAATCGATGATTTTATTGTCACCAAAGATGGATCCCTGATTTTTGCTGTCGTTAACTTGGGTCGACTTCCGAAACGTGGAACGTATATGGTCGCGGTACCCATGGACAAGTTCTCTCAAATCATCCCCAAGATCATTCTTCCGGGAGTAACCAAAGCGGACCTGGAAAAGCTGCCCAAATTCCATTACAAGCTCCTCCTGGGAAAATAACACAACGCGGGAGCATATAGCGCAGGGGCCATACGGCGGCTCCCGATTGTAAACTCGTTTTTTCTTCTACATAATGGAAGTCCGCATTCCAGGAGCGACAAGTTCTGGCCATTTGCCATGAGGGTAAGAATGTGCGCCCCACCATTTAATACACCGTCAGGCATAAAATCAGTACGATCAAGCGGTCGCGGTGAAGTCCAAACATGATTTTGCGAGACATGTTTTCGTGAAATCAAATTTATAGAAGCTTGTTTATAGATGGAATACAAAGATTATTACAAAATAATGGGTGTCGCACGCGATGCTTCGCAGGACGACCTCAAGCGCGCATACAGAAAGCTGGCGCGCAAGTACCATCCGGATGTAAGCAAGGAACCCGAGGCTGAAGCCCGCTTCAAAGAGTTGGGCGAAGCCTATGAGGTTCTCAAGGATCCTGAAAAACGGGTTGCATACGACCAACTCGGCACAAACTGGAAAGCAAACCAGGAGTTCCGGCCGCCGCCGGGCTGGAATGCGGGATCCGAATTTTCGCAGCAGGGATTTACCGGGGGAGACGCGTCGCAGTTCAGCGACTTTTTTGAATCATTGTTCGGCCGGGGCTTTCATTCGCAGAGCACGCGGTCCGGCGGCGCACCGGGCGCCGGCCGAAGCTCTTCCTATCACGCGCCGGGCGAGGATCGCTATGCGAAAGTCATGATTGATTTGGAGGATTCCTACACGGGCGCCACTCGCACAATCTCGTTGCAAGTGCCCGAAGTCGATAGCCAGGGACGTGTATCGACGATAGAACAAAAGCTCAACGTCGTCATCCCGAGCGGTATTCGACCCAAGCAATATATTCGCCTTGCGGGACAGGGCGCACCGGGCCAGGGACAGGGCAAACGTGGAGATCTGTATCTTGAAGTCGAATTTCGACCGCATCCCTATTATCGGGTGGAGGACAACGATGTTTATCTCGATCTGCCGGCAGCGCCATGGGAAACCGCATTGGGCGCCACCGTGAAAGTGCCTACGCCCGGCGGAACAGTCGAACTCAAGATACCTCCGGGTTCCGCTACAGGGAGCAAGCTGCGATTGAAGGGACGCGGCATCCCCGGCAAAATACCGGGGGATTTTTATGTCGTATTGCGTATCGTGTCTCCGCCCGCCACCGATGAAGCGGCCAAGTCACTCTACCGGGACATGGCCGAGCAGTTCAAGTCTTTCAATCCCCGGGCCAAACTTGGAGTGTCGCCATGATGGAAAAAAACAGAGGACAGGATAGTTCGTCTCGGAGATCGCCCGGGACGCAACCCGTACTCAGCGCAATCGTAATCGATGAGCAGAACGCCCTGACGCTGTCCGAGCTTAGCCGCGCCTGTGCCGTAAAAACCGGTTACATCATCGAACTGGTTGACGAAGGCTTGCTCACTCCAGAAGCTGAAGAAGAGCATGAGCCTCTGCGCTGGCGTTTTACGGGCACACAAATGCGCCGCGCCAGGGTGGCGCTGCGTCTGCAGCATGATCTTGGCGTCAACCTTGCCGGCATCGCCCTGGCTCTGCAGTTGCTGGATGAAGTTGAAATGCTGCGAACACGATTAAACGTTGTGAATGCGGCGATAAACAGCGATTGATAGCCTTTCATTTTCCAGGCAGCGACTGCTTGCGTTCTTGAACGAACGCCGCGTCGAGCGAGCCGAGTTTGCTCAATTTCCCGCTTCCTGATAGCTCATGCCCATTGCCCGGACAACAGTGGTAATCGTTGTCCTGCCGCTGCCCGGATTTGCGTTTTTTCGGGGAGATTTACGCCTCGCACCAGGTGACAAGAGAAGTATTCCCCGCAATTTCACTGGCACAACCGGGAGGTGCCGTTGTCTTCAGCTTCTTTGTAAGGCTTTATCGACGAGCAGCACAGCGATCGACGACAGTGGCACTGGAAACGAACGGATCGAAACGGTCCCGAAGGCACCCGTATCGCGCGAAAACTGCCCACGATGGGAAGCAAAAAACCTTGCGTGCGGGGCCTACTGCAATACAGCCACAAGCGGTTGCTCAGGTTGACAATTATTGCCTGTACAGGCAGCATGGAACAGAACTGATGCGGCAGATTCGCATACCTCCTTCGGATCCCGATATTTTCTCGTTTTCCATAGTGGACGAGGCAAAATCGCTACCGGCATCGGCGTTTATATTTTTGCTATCGACAAGTCTATTACAGTAAAAAGGAGGAAGGCAATATGTACATTGAAGTTAATACGGACGCCAACATCGAGGGCAGCGAGGAGCTAACCCTTCAAGTCAAAACCTTGGTCGTGTCATCGTTGGATCGCTTCCGCGATAAGATCACCCACACTGAAGTCCATCTCAGCGACGAGAATAGCCACAAGGCTGGTCCCAACGACAAGAGGTGCGTCATTGAAGTACGCCTCGCCGGACTTCAGCCCATCGCTGCAACAAATAACGCAGCAACGCTCGATCTGGCCATAAGTGGTGCGATCGAAAAACTGGAGCGCCTTATCGATAGTACCCTGGGTAGGCGCGACCACTTGAAGCGGACGGTTGATAGGGAAGATCAGACTCCCTGAAGGGTTTGATGCTGGATCACGGCAGGAGTTTCACATGCGCCAGTTAACTGCTGAACTGCTGACAGGTAAATAACCCATAATCGCTTATAATAAAAACCTTGACGGCGATCTTAATCGCTATCACCACGCGCAGCCTGAAACGGGAGATTCGCTTCCCTGAAATGGAGCTGATGGCAGGTTGGGAACTGCAAATATTCGTCGTCCTATTGAACTCTGGAAGGAAAAGATATGCCCGCACTTGACCAGCAGCAGATTGATCACCTCAGCCGCCTCATGGACGAACGCTGGAGTCGCGAGTTCAGCGAGATCCGCGCCTTAACCGCCGGTATGGATGAGGAGCGGCAGCGAGTCGCGCTGGGCGAACGGGCGGCGGACACAGCGGATGAAGCCTTGCTCGATACCCTGTCTGCGGTTGATGAAGCCCTTATTCGACAGAATCTGCAGGACGTGCGTGATGTCTCTGCGGCTCGTGAGCGAATCAAGACCGGAAAGTATGGCGAGTGCATCGACTGCGACAGCGATATCAGGTATGAACGCCTCCTCGCCTACCCGACAGCCAAGCGCTGTATTGATTGCCAGCGCGAACATGAACACCGGAAGGCCGCCGGCGAAGGGCGCTCCATCTAGCTGTTCAAGCCTAAGGGGGATGAGTTAGATACAAATCAGGCCAGCAATCATTGCAGGTGCCTCAGCATGCCCATGCAAATAATCGAGATCGGCGGCTTGAAATGTAGGTTGCCACACCTGGATGTGCGCATAGACGAAGAAGTGATGACAGCGAAGAGATTATCGAGTGAAGCGTCAAGGCGAACGAATCGCTTGAAATTTTCCTGATTTTCCTTGCTGAATTTTTATCTGAGACTTGGGAGTAGCAAGAAATTTGTTGGTGGGTGATTTGACGATAACATTGTAAGCAATGGGCGCAAATCCCCATCCCTGGAGGGGCAGCGAACTGCTCGCAGCACCGGCTGGATTGGGCTTGGGGTTCCGTTACCAGACGGTGCTGCCGAACCGGCGTTGTCCGATTATTTCGCTCGCTGTTTGCCCCGCGCCTCTTTTCCTATTCCCAACTTTTCCGCGCGATCAAGGAAGGCGGCCACCCCGGATTCACAGTCGTAGATCTCATACAAGCGGCCCTCGTCGTTCAGTTTTGCGATTGCCGTGTAAAATTCCTCTCCCGGCTCCCATTCCCTAGCCACCTCCAGATCACCCTCGTCCGAGGATTTCCAGCCTATCCCTGCCAGGTCCACGAGTGATTCGCCGCTTCTGCCACACTCGCCCCGAGCCCGGCCGATGATATCCTGCTCGGTCACCAACGCTCCAATGTAGTAGCGGGGTCCGCCGTTGCCATTGCGGGACGTGCCAACAATGGTATTGTAATATCGGCTCTCCGTTGCCGCGTCACCGGTATTTCCCCTATCGCTCTGGCAACCAATCCCCGTAACCTCTTCCTCTTCCTCTTCAGCAACATCCTTGCGGCGTCGAATGCCGTCGTCTTCACCTGTGACGGTAATAGCCCAAAATTTCATTCGACCGCTGTCGTTGCGGGTTTCTACGCCCGAACCAAGCCCTGACATCGTCCATTGCCCGGTTTGTTGCTCCTGATGCTGTTCAGAAATTATCCACACCTTTTTCATATTGATCACCCAAACAGTTGTTTATCAATACATATGCTTGCAAGCACCGTCTCCGACATATCGCGATAGTTCTAAAGTGCATGGGCATTCTGGGAAAAGTAGTTCTTTCGATCTGTGCGGTGGGTCACATAGGCGGGCGAGCGGTGTCCGAAGCGGGGTTCATCGCATTTCATCGCCGGCCCTGATGCTCAACTGGCGTATACCTTCGGTTCTCGATGAGAAAAAAACCAGGCAATCAAGTCGTAACCGCCTTCCGGAGGTGTTAACGCGGGTCGTACGGCAGCCCCGACCTCTTTGCTTCCGTTGTATGTACGAAAACGAACGGACGAACGCTCAGCTAAACCCTATTGTCACAGCTTGGCATGGGCGCATTGAAAGATACAGCAATACCTCGCGGAACGAATCAGGAGCTGATAATGAAAAAAGAACCGTCGATCCAATTAACCTGGCGCGGCCATGAAACGATCGAATCGATACCGCGCCTGCTGAGTGATGCGCGGCAAGTGGAAATCATCCTGCCAGCCAACTATAACCACTCTTTATTTTGCACGTTTCATCCTGACGAGCCTCCAGCTCAGCTGGAAAAAATTAATGCTTCTGGCGACGCCGAGCTTCTCACAGTCATCTCGACTGTCAAAGGACTCGAAGGGTTTGCTGCGCTAGCGCGAGCGCTGGCCACAACGCACATAGAGGTGCAGGTCATCAGCCCGGGAAGGGTGATCATCAAGCCTTCTGCCAGGCACGCCAAAGCATAATGTCCCAATCCGCCATTCTTAAGCCGGGCGTTAACTGTTGGCGTATCGAGCAGGCGGATCAGGCCGCGTTTCTTGTAGATGGGGCTGAATTCTTTCGGGCGTTCCGCGAAACGGTAAAGCAGGCACAACGGTCGGTATTGATCATTGCCTGGGATATCGATAGCCGCATCGATCTTGTTCGAAAAAATAAATCCGACGGCCTGCCTGTAAGTTTGGGGGCTTTCCTTAATTGTATGGTCCAGCGCAATAGTAAACTTCATATCCATGTGCTGGACTGGGACTTCACCATGATCTTCGCACCTGCGCGCGAATGGATGCCGTTATACAAGCAAAAATGGAACAGCCACCGGCGATTGCACTTTTTTCTTGATGATCAGCATCCAGCTGGCGC
Source organism: Nitrosospira sp. (assembly GCA_039936855.1). Taxonomy (GTDB): domain Bacteria; phylum Pseudomonadota; class Gammaproteobacteria; order Burkholderiales; family Nitrosomonadaceae; genus Nitrosospira. Next base: position 6,058 of record JBDTHR010000074.1, read on the forward strand.
ATGCCATCACCAGAAGATTGTCGTAGTGGATGACCAGGTGGCGTTTGTAGGTGGGTTGGACTTGACGACCGGACGCTGGGACACGACCGAGCATCTGCCTGACGATCCGCGACGGCGCGATTTGCAAACAGAACCCGTACCACAGCCCTATCATGATATTCAGATGATGGTTTGCGGACCCGTTGCAGCCTTGCTGGGAGAAATAGCGCGCGAGCGATGGTTTCGCGCAACCGGGCAGAAGCTGGTAGCGCCGGAGCGCCAGGCTTCCGCGAGCTACTGGCCTGGCTACCTGGCACCGGACGTGGAAAACGTCCAGGTCGCCATTGCCAGAACTATTCCACGATATAAAGGCAACGCAGAGGTACGCGAAATGGAGCGGCTTCTTCTCGACGCCATCGCTGCTGCCCGGAATACAATTTATATTGAAGCCCAGTACCTCACTGCGGACAAGATCGGGGCCGCGCTGGCAAAACGCCTGGAAGAACAGGATGGTCCCGAAATTATCGTCGTGTTGCCGGAATATACGGATGGCTGGTTGTCTCAGAACACGATGGATGTCCTGCGGGAACGCTTGATCAGGCGACTGAAGGCGGCAGACCATCAGGGGCGCTTCCGCCTGTATTACCCGGGTATACCGAAACTTGAGGGAAAATGCGTCAATGTGCATTCCAAAATAATCATCATTGACGATCATTTGGCGCGCGTGGGCTCGGCAAACCTCAATAATCGCTCGATGGGGCTGGATACCGAATGCGATCTCGCGATTGAAGCGAGCGGTCAGGCGCACATCGGGAAAGCTATAGCGGCTTTCCGTGATCGCCTGCTGGGCGAGCATCTGGGGGTGGAGCCTGATGAAATTGCGATGCGCCTTGCGCAGAAAGGCTCCCTGATCCGCACCATCGAATCATTTCGCGGTTCAGCGCGTACCTTGCTTCCTTTGCCGCTCTGCGTAACGGACGACATGGACGCTTTGGTGCCGGATGCCGACGTTATCGATCCCGATCGCCCTATGGATGCCGAGCAGTTAATCGACGCGTATGTGCCTGAGGAAGAACGTGAACCTGCCCGCTATCGTATCTACCTGATCGCATTCATTTTAGCCTCCATTCTGACGTTGGCCATCCTATGGCAGTGGTCGCTGCTTCGGGAATGGGCCAACGTAGAAACACTGATGGGCTTCGCCACCGAATTCAAGCAAACCCGCGGCGCTCCATTATTTGCATTGGGTATTTTCCTCATCGGTGGCCTGATCGCGTTTCCGCTTACCATACTTGTTATGGCTTGCGTACTGGTGTTCGGCCCATGGCAAGGTTTTCTTTATTCGCTGGTCGGCGCGCTGTTGAGTGCAATATCAACGTACGCACTGGGCCATTTGTTAAGCCGTAATGCGGTACGCCGGTATGCCGGCAAGAAGATGCGGGAACTGAACAAGCGGCTGGCTTATCGGGGGATCATGACTGTTATTATCGTTCGCATCATTCCACTTGCGTCGTTTTCCGTCGTCAATATGGTTGCCGGGGCTTCGCAAATTCGCTTCCGCGACTTCGTCATCGGCAGCGCCATCGGGTTGCTGCCGGGGATGGCAGGAATATCCTTATTCACAGATCGGCTTGCCGCCACGATACAGAAACCTGATTTACCTGCTTTTGCGGTACTGGCAACAGTTGTCGCGGTCATCATCGTCAGCGCCTGGACGTTCTGGCGATGGGAAGATCGTCAGCGAAACACCCGATTGAGAGCGCGCGCCGATTGAACATGATCCCGACACTGGTTTGCAGCGCGGCACCGACACTGCGACATTAAACGTCCGTGCGGCAGTCTGGTCATACTGTATGCTTCATGACAGAAAACTTAATTTTTGATTTTTGCCTACTTTATGCATCTTACGCTGGTTACATACAACATACATGCGTGTGTCGGCATGGACGGCCGCTTCGAACCTGCACGCATCGCGGACGTGCTTCGTGAGCTGGACGCAGATGTAGTTGCGCTGCAGGAAGTGGATCACCATAAAATCGACGGTTGTGATCTGCTGGATTATCTGGCCGCGAAAACCGGCTTGACTGCCATTGCCGGTCCTACCCTGCTGCGTGAATCCCGACATTATGGAAACGCCATATTAACAAAGCTGCCCATCCTGACAGTCAATCGCGTCGACCTGACCATTCCCGGCCGGGAGCCGCGCGGCGCGCTTGATGTGACACTCGACGGTAGAGAACGGCAGTTGCAGGTGGTCGCGACCCATCTGGGGCTCAAACCCTGGGAAAGGCGCCGGCAGGTGCGTCAACTGCTCAAGCTGTTCGAAATCGGTTCCAAGGATATTTATGTACTGCTGGGCGATTTGAACGAATGGTTTCTCTGGGGACGTCCCCTACGCTGGCTGCACGGCCACTTCAGATCCACCCCCAGCGTCGCAACCTATCCGTCGCGCTGGCCCTTCATGGCGCTTGATCGACTTTGGGTGCATCCGCGCCGCCGGCTCGCAAAATTGGAGATCCACGCCAGCAGCCTCGCACGAATCGCGTCCGACCACCTTCCCTTGAAAGGTACTATTGAAATCTAAAGTGAAAATGGACCTCATCCTCGCTTTTTCCTGCGTATTATATTGCGCTGGTACAGTCTCGTCCGCCGGATCCAGAATTCTGATAGCTGAATTCAGGAATTGACGCGATTGGTATACATAGCCTCAAGGAGTCATCAGGAAGTAGCTCCACTGGGTGGGAATTCACAGTACTTTTGCACTACGTGGACAACCGCACAGATCTCGCGCCGAAAGCAGTACATAATTATAAAAGAGGTGCGATTTGCTGCTGTGTTCACTCAGTAGGTATCGGTAAAACGCGGACAAGTTTTCTCTCGCGGTTGAGCGAGTCTTCCGCCAGTGCAAATACCAAGCCAGGTAAAGCTCGCGAATGAAAAGCACTATCGGAACAGTGGTGGGTATCTACTTGGAGAAAATTATAATGTTAAAAAAAATTGTAACGATCGCAGCGGTTACCGCGGGCGGACTCATGCTGAAAAAAAAAATCAAGAAATCTCGCGGTC